>JAKALX010000123.1 GCA_021823905.1 Chloroflexota bacterium
TCCCACCTCAGTGTGGATTGGCGGATCCGGCGTTGCGGTCGCAAGCGCGAGAGCACTTGCACGCGCAGGCCGGCGTGCGCTCTTATTCGTCGCTGTAGAACTTGCTCATCAGCTCGGTCAGCACGTCGCTCACATAGCGCACGTGGGCGACCGCGTCTGCGTAGGCCATGCGCGTCGGTCCGAGGATCCCGAGAACACCCCCGGCGCCGCTCTGCGGACCGTAGCGCGCGAGGACGAAGCTCATGTCCTGGTAAGGGCCGACGCGGTTTTCGTCGCCGATGACGATTGCGACGCCGCCGCCGGCCACGGCGTCCGCCGGGATCGCGTCGCGGAGGTGGCGCTCGTCCACCGCCTCCAGCGTGTCGAGCATCCGGTCGCTGTGCTCGAATTCGGGTTGCCGGAGCATCTCCCGAACGCCTTCGACGAGGGGCGCCTCGCCCGCCTCCTGCTCTTTGAGGAGCAGTTGCGTCAGCGCCGCGATGATGACCGCCTCGACAGGTCCGGGGGCCTCGGCCGCCTCGCGCACAGGGAACTCGGCCACGGACTTGCCTCCGAAGTCGGCGTTCAGCCGCGCGGCGATGCGGGCCAGCTGCTCCTGGTGGGCTGCCACCGGGAACTCCACGGTGTGTTGGTGAACGCCGCCGTCGGTCGTGACGGCGACGAGCAGGGCGCGGTTGTCCATCAGCTCCACGAGCTGGACGTGCTTCAGGCGAACCTCGAAGAGGCGTGGCTGCGTGACCAGCGCGACGTTGCCCAGCGACTGCGCCAGGACGCTGGCCGCGAGCGCCGTCCATTGCTCCAGCTCCCGCGCGCTCTGGTGGAACTGGTGCAGGATCTTGAACTGCTCCTGGGTGGAAAGCCCGTGCTCACCCATGAGCGACGAGACGTAGTGGCGGTAGCCGCGGTGGCTCGGGATCCGCCCGGCCGAAGTGTGCGGGTGGGTGATCATGCCCTCGTCTTCGAGGAGCGCCATCTCGTTCCGCACCGTCGCGCTCGAGAGACCGAGCTGATGGCGCTCGACAAGCGTTTGCGAGCCGACCGGCGAGGCCGAGTCGACGAAGTCTTCGACGATGAATGCGAGAATGCGCGATCTGCGCTCTGACAATGGCATTGTCAACCCTGTGCGGCCAGTTTAGCACTCAGGATGAGCGAGTGCTAACGAGCCGGTTCAGGCAAAGTGTAGGCGATGAACGGGCCGAACGGAAGCGGCGCGGGGCGCCTGTCGCTGCCGGAAGGAAGTGACCGAGCTAACTGCCGAGTGATTCTGTCCGCCTATGAAAGAAGGCGGACTGGTGTTGACCAAGGAAGACGAACAGAGGATCGGGGTGCTGATCCGGATCGAAGGCGCGGTGCTGCGGTCAGCAAACGGCAAGCACAGCGGCTGCACCCCTGTTTCTGCGTTGGAGTCGTTCACGTCGAGCGGGGAGTCCTACGCAGATGAGCTGGCCTCGTCGCGTCGGTAGAGCCAGACGAAGAAGAGGCCCAGGACAAACGTCCAGAGAGCCAGGCCGAGCACGTCGAAGGTATCGGGTGGTCCGCCGAGCACTGACGCCCGAGCAGCGTCAGCCATCTGATACGTCGGCAGCGCCCTCCCCAGATCCTGCAAGAACGTCGGAAACGAGGTAATTGGCACGAAGATGCCGCCGAGCAGCGAGGAGACGGCCAGGATCAACCCCGTGCCGACCTGGGCCGTGTCGACATCCAGCCCATAGCCGAGCACCATCCCGAGCGCCGCGAACGGCAGGAGCGCCAGCCAGACTGTGGCGTAAAGCTGAAGCCATGTCATCGCACCGAGATGGACGTTCTTGCTGAGTCCGGCAGCCAGGCCCACGAGCAGCGTGCCCGGACCCGCAACGATTACCCCGGTCAGCACTTTCGTGGCGACGAAGCCCACGGGGCTCAGAGGCGTGATCCGGATCTGCCTGATCCAGCCATTGGTCCGCTCCATTGCGAGCCGGGGCCCGCCAGCATTGAGACCGGAGCTCAACGCCGCGAACGAAATCATCGAGACCGCGAAATAGGTTGCAAACGGAATACCACCGAGATTTACGTTCTTCGGCGTTTGCCGGCCCAAGGCAACGTAGAAGGCAGCGGGCATGACGACGGTGAGAACGAGATACCGCCGGTGCCGGACGGCGCGCGTTACTTCAAAGCGTAGGTACGCCAGCATGAAGGTCATCCGCCGGAGCCCTCTTCCGTGAGCGCCAGGAAGGCCTCTTCAAGATCGGCGCCGGTGACTTCGATATCTCTGAACGGGACGCCGGATCTGACCAGCGACGCGACGGTGGCGTCGGCATCCGTTGTCGCCAGCACGACGGTTGCGCCGTGGCTCTCAACCTCCTCCACCGCTGCCAGAGCGCGCAGCATCGCCGGATCAGCGTCGGGAAGGGTGAAGCGCACGGATTTTCGTCCGGTCGCCCCTTTGATCTTCGAAGGACTGCCATCGGCGACTACTCGACCCGAACGTAGTACTACCACGCGGTCTGAGACGGACTCGGCTTCGTGCAGGTAGTGGGTAGCGAAGAGGATCGTTCGGCCCGCGGCCGCGTGCTCGTGCATGTCCCGCCAAAAATCCCGCTGGGTTTCCACGTCCATCCCGACGGTCGGTTCGTCGAGGAACAAGACTTCTGGATTGCCGGCAATCGCGAAGGCATACCGGACCCTCTGCGCCTGCCCGCCCGACAGGCCGTCGACGCGCCGGTCCGCGATGGTTGCGAGGCCAGCTGTCTTCAGCAATCCGTTCAACGGAGCCGGGTGAGGGGAAAGCTGCCGCGCGAGCTGTACGACCTCGCGAACCGTAACGCCCTGGGGCAGGCCGGCGGACTGAAGCAATGCCCCCACTCTCCCAGTCGCTACAGCGTGCCGAGGGGTGTCGCCGAGGACAGTCACTGCTCCCGTATCGGGCCTTCGCAGCCCCAGCAGGATACTGACGGCCGTCGACTTCCCGGCGCCGTTCGGGCCCAATAGAGCGATGGTCTCGCCTCGTTTCATGCGGAAGCTGACATCGTCGAGTGCCAACGTCGCCCCAAAGCGTTTCGAGACCTTCCGAAAATCGATGACGGTGTCGATGTAAGAATCCTAGCTACCCGCAAGCCCGGGCGCGCGGCCCTGTGCGCGGATCTTGACTACGCGGTGAAGGAAGGGCGCGCCATCCCGAGGCCGACCTTCGGAGGCATCGCATGAGGGCGTGCGAGTTGGAATGCGCCGGAACTGACGAATCCGAAGTGGCCCTCAGGCCGACAGTTTCCCACGGACTGCGTCCCTCGCACTTGCCTGTCCAGGCAAGACGGTGGCCGAGCTTCCTTTGGAAGACGTTCGGGCGGCGGTAGCGCGCGACTCCGCGCCTGTCTTGGCTTGCCTCGCAAGGGGTAGCGAATCCCGGCTGCTCCGTCGTACTCTTGGCGGTAGGTTATCCACGTTCGATCTGTCCCCGTTCCCAACTGGTGCTCGATAGACCGCGGAATCCTAGAACTGTTTGGAGGTCGTCGAGTGCCCTACACCGACAAAACCCTGGTCTGCTCTGATTGCGGGGTGGAATTCACCTTCACCGCTGGCGAGCAGGAGTTCCACGCATCCAAGGGCTTCACCAATGAGCCCCGCCGGTGCCCCAGTTGCCGCTCCGCCCGCAAGGGCGACGCCGGCGGCCGTGGCGGCGGCCCCGCCCGTGAAATGTTCACCGCCACCTGCGCGACCTGTGGCCGCGAGGCCAAGGTTCCCTTCGAACCGCGCGGTGACCGCCCTGTCTACTGCAACGACTGCTTTACCCCCGCGAGCCGCCCGGCGGGCGGCGGTGGCGGCGGCTACGGCGGTGGCGGCAGCCGCGGTGGCTACGGCGGCGGCGGTGGTGGCGGAGGCCGCGGCGGCTATGGCGGCGGTGGTGGCGGCGGCAGCCGCGGTGGCGGTGGCCGCACCGATCGCCGCTGGTAGTCATTCCCGCCTGGGAATCAGCAAGCGGAGCGCCGGGCAGATGTCCGCGCTCCGCTTTTCCGTGTGCCAGACCGGCCGGTAGCGCAAACACCGGGCCCGCCCGGATATACTTTTGAGGACCTTCCGTCGGGGCTACGTGTGCTGCGATTAACGAAGCTTCAGAAGCAGTACATAGCGTTCATCCACTACTACACGAGGTTGAACGGCCGCCCGCCCGCGGAGGGTGATGTTCAGCGCTACTTTGGGACCACCGCGCCGTCGGTCCACGACATGATCCTCCGCCTCGAGAAGTGCGGCGCTATCGAACGGGAGCCGTGGACCGCGAGAAGCATACGAGTGCTCGTCCCGGTGGACGACATACCGCCGCTGGAGTGAGGACGCGCGACGGCGGAGGAAAGCCCTCGGCGGGCCCGCGCGCCTTCAGGCCTCGGTAATTCGATCTACCCGCTCGCCGCGCCGGTAGATCCGCGGCAGGCGCGCCTGCAACGAGGCGAATACGTCCCAGGGGATAGTTCCCGCGAGCCGGGCGATCTCCGTCGCGGCGATGACCTCGGCGCCCTGGCGGCCGATGAGTACGGCTTCGTCGCCCTCGGCGGCCGCCGGAAGCTCGGTCACGTCCACAAGGAACTGGTCCATGCAGAGCGTGCCGACCATGGCACAGCGCCGGCCGCCGACGAGCACCTCCCCGCGGTTCCCGAGCGTTCGCCGCCAGCCGTCGGCATAGCCGACGGGAATGAGCGCGACGCGCGCCGGCCGCTCGGCCCGCCAGCGGAGGCCATAGCTCACACCCTCACCGGCGGCCACCTCGGCGACCCGCGCAACGCGCGCCTTCAGCGAGAGGATGGGCTGGAGGTGAGCCGTGGGCGTGTTCTCGGGCTGGACACCGTGTAACGCGAGCCCGATGCGAACGCCGTCATAGTGAAGCTCCTGGCGCCGCAACGCCGTTGCCGAGTTCGCCGTGTGCCGGTACGGAATCCACGGGAGGCGCGCCGCGACCGCCGCGAAGCGCTTGTGCTGCTCGACCGAGAACGAGTCGTCCGGCTCGTCGGCGTTCGCCATGTGCGTCGTCAGTCCTTCGACTTCGACGCGCGGCAGTGCGCGAAGGGCCTCCGCGAGGGCGACGCTCTCCGCCGCGGTCACGCCGAAGCGATGGAGCCCTGTGTCGACCTTCAGATGCACCCGCGCCGTCTTGCCCTGGGCAAGCGCGGCCTCTGACAGCGCCCGGCCGACTTCGAGCGAGTGGCAGGTGAGCGTGAGATCGTTCGCCACCGCGACCGGAGCGTCGGCCGGGAACGCGTGGCCGAGGACGACGATCGGGATCCGGCTGCCTAGGCGCCGCAGCGCCACGCCCTCGCTGGTCCAGACGACAGCGAAGCGATCGACTCCCGCGGCTTCCAGCGCCGGGGCGATGCCCTGCACGCCGGCGCCGTAGGCGTTGGCCTTGACGACGGCGATGATCTCCGTGGCCTGTCCCACGAGCCGCCGGACGGCCGCGACGTTCGCATCCAGTGCATCGAGGTCGATCTCGACCCAGGCGTTGCGCGAACGGGTGGCGTCGGCGATCGAGGTCATTTCAACCCTGGCGGCCTGCGATTCAGCCGTCGGCAATCGGGCACCGTGCCTTTCGCGGTCGCTCGCATGTGTTTTGACGGCGCTCGTCACCTGAACCTAGCATCGGTCCCGTGGCATCGAAAGGCAACCGCGCGCAGGCGGGCGGGGCGTTGCGAGCGACGCTCACGCTGCTCCTCGGCGCCTGCGTTTTCTTCGCCGCGGCGTGCTCCCGCGGTTCGGCGCCTGCGGCGTCCGGCACGCCATCTCCAGGGGCGAACGCTCCCGGAGA
The DNA here is from genome assembly GCA_021823905.1 of Chloroflexota bacterium. GTDB lineage: Bacteria > Chloroflexota > Dehalococcoidia > Tepidiformales > Tepidiformaceae > JAKALX01. The sequence continues at coordinate 5,768 of JAKALX010000123.1, forward strand.
CTCGCCGGTCGCGACAGCGACCGAGGTCCATGCCACCGTCACGCCGGCGCCGACGCTGGAGGCGCGAGACGCACTGACGACTGCGGCCAACCTGCTTCACGACGGCCGCTACGAAGAGGCGGCGGCCGGGTACGAGGCGATTGTTTCACGTGCGAAAGACCCGGCCGTGCGCGCCACCGCTGCGCTCGGGGCCGGGGTCGCCAGGTTCCAGGATGGCGACCGCGAGGGAAGCATCGCGCTCCTGCTACAGGCGGTTGGGCTCGCGCCGGCCGGCACCACCACCCACCGGCGAAGCGCCTACCTCCTCGGTTTACGCCTCAACGAGGCGAGCCGGTACCAGGAGGCGGCAGCGGTGCTTCAGCCCGAGACGGAGAACGACGTTGGCGATCCATTGGAGCCGTACCTCCTGCTCGCCTATGCCGAGGCTTTGGGCGGCGTGGGCGACGGGCGGGCGGCTGACGTCTGGACGCAGCTCGCCGCTCTTCCCGGCCTCGGTTCGAGCCTGCTCCGCACGATGTACCGGGAACGCGCTCGCCTTGCTCGGCTCGCGGGCGACGACACGGAGCTGGAGCGCTGGCTCGGGCAGCTGGTCAACCAGGGAGGAACCGCCGCCGACCGCCTCGCGCTGGCCGCGGTCGCGAAGAAGATGGGTGACATAAGTACGTTCAATAGCCAGCTGAATTCGACCGTTTACGGTTCCCCGGGGGCCGCACAGGCGCTCGTTGCCATCCAGCTCTTGAAGGACGCCGGTATCGCGGTTGATCCGGGTCAGGAGGGGCTCGTCCTCTATCGAGGGGGACAGTACGCCGCCGCCGTCAAGGTCCTCGAGCCCGCGGCGAACCAGGCCGGCCTTCTGGCCGAGACGCAGGCGTTTCGAAGCTACTACCTGGCAGCCTCTTACGAGGACGTGGGCCGCGCCAACGACGCCGTCCGTGCCTACGACGTGGCCGCCGCCACGGGCGCTGTGTCGCCGTTCGTCCATAGGGCGAAATACTGGGCGGCGCGAGTGGTCGAAGCGAGCGGTGACGCTGCTTCGGCTGCACAGCGCTACCTGGAGCTGGCCGCCAACGGCCCGCCGGGCGAGTTCTCGGCGGAAGCGGCATTTCGCGCTGGCTACGCACTGTTGCGGGCGGGGAATGCGGCTGGGGCGGTCGCCGCCTGGGACCGGCTCGGAGTTCGAGACGACGCGCGGACCCTGTACTGGAAGGGCCGGGCGGAGGAGACGTTGGGCGACCCGGCCGCCGCGAAGGCCGCATACGGGACGGCGTACGGCATTGACCCGATGGGTTTTTACGGGGTGGAAGCCGGGCGGCGAAGCGGCGAGGTGGGGCCGGTGGCGGTCGGTTACCAGAAGCGGAACCTGGAGAGTCCGATCGACTGGGACGCGCTCGCGGCGTGGCTGAACGGCGTGATCCCGGGGACCTGGCCGGGTAGTCCAGCCACCGCCGCGGGCGATCTGCTTGCCGCGGGCCTTCGCGACGAGGCCGCAACCGTTCTCCTCGGCGACGGGGACGGCGCTGGCGCCTGGCGACTGCTGGAGCTCGCCCGCGAAGCGCGCGGCCTGGGCCTCTTCGACGTTGCCGCGCGCCTCGCCGTGCGGTTGCAGTCTGTGAGCGGCATCGCGTGGACGGCGGCCCCGCGTGACCTGTTGCGGCTGGCGTATCCTGTGGATTATGTCGCGGAGTTGGATGCGGAGGCGCGCGCGAACAACGTCGATCCGCTGTTCTTCGCCGCCGTCGTTCGGCAGGAGAGCTTCTGGGATGCCTCTGCTGGCTCGTCGGCCGGCGCGCTCGGGCTCACCCAGGTGATTCCGCCAACGGGCGAGAGCATCGCCGCGGCGCTCGGCGTGCGTGGCTTCGTCGCGGCCGACCTCTTCCGGCCGAGCGTGAGTCTCCGGTTTGGCGCGTACTACCTGGCGGGACAGATTCAGCGGTACGGGAGCCCGTACCTGGCGCTTGCCGCCTACAACGCGGGACCGGGGAGCGCGGCGCGCTGGGCCGCTCGCGCGGGGGCAAACGCGAGCGGCCCCGATGTCGTGGAGGCGGTGGACATCAGCGAGACTAGTGATTATGTCGAGAAAATCATGGATCATTATGCCCACTACCTGGTTGCGTACGGGCCGTGAGGCCGATTTCGCCCATAAGCGAGCGGCATGCTAGGGTTGTTGTTCACGTCATGAACTAAAGGAGGAGCTGCCGTGGCGACCAAGCGCACGTACCAGCCACACACAATCCCGCGGAAGCGCGAGCACGGCTTCCTCAAGCGCATGAGCACACGGGGAGGCCGGCTGGTGCTGAAGGCGCGCCGCTTCCGCGGGCGCAAGCGCCTGACCGTCGTATAAGGAGGCTTCGCACGTGCAGCGCGAATGCCGCCTGCGCAAGGGGCCCGAGTTCGACAGCGTGTATGCGAAGGGGACCGTCGTTGGCGGTCCCCTCTTGGTGCTCCGCCACGCTCCCAACGACGTGGGCCACCCGCGATGGGGCTTTGCAGTGGGTAAGAAGCTCGCGAAGCAAGCGGTGAGGCGAAATCGGACGCGCCGGAAGTTGCGCGAGGTCGCACGTCTGCTCGCGCTCGGCGCGTCGGCCGATTTTGTCGTGACGGCGCGGAAGGAAGCGATGTCTGCCAACGCGCGCCAATTACGCGCGGCGCTGATCCGCGCACTGCGGCGGGCCGGCTATGAGATTGGCGAGCCGGAGGTGTGAAGTACCCGATTCTCTGGCTGATTCGCCTCTACCAGGCGACGTTTTCGCGGCTGGTGCCCGGCGTCTGCCGGTTTGAGCCCACCTGCTCGCGCTACGCATACGAGGCAGTCTCGCGGCACGGCGCGGTGCGCGGCTCATGGCTGGCCATCCGGCGCCTGGTCCGCTGCCGCCCCGGAGGTGGCCGGGGCTACGATGCAGTTCCTTAGGCGAAAAGGCGACCCTGTTTCACACACCCGATTGGGAAAGTTGGCCAGGGTGGCGCGTGCGAGTGGAGGGCGCAAGTTGGAACGCCGTTGGCCGGGTGGCATTGACCGTGGGCGGGCGTACTGAGGTCAGCGGCGGCGCGCAGGATTTTTCCGGCGGTGCGCCCGTGCACGCGGGAGTCATGGTGCCGAGTGGGTGGAGTCCGAGAACGTTCGGCGTGGGCGCACTCGCGCTGGACCGGGCACCGTTTCACGTGAAACAGGAAGGGCGAAGAGTAAGGCAAACCCCTCACAGAGGAATCGCGAGACCGCGAGACCGCGAGAAGGCGAGGAGTGCGCGTCACGGGAGGCGCCCCGCCGCCGTCGCGACAGCTGAGGTGGCGGCACTGAGGCGTGTTTCACGTGAAACACTCGAAATGTGGACAGAGACGAACATATGTTCGGCACGTTCCACGTGAAACACGCCTCAGTGCCGCCACCTATCCCCTAACCGCCGGATTTTTTACGATAACCAGGTGAAAGCCCCCCGCGCGCTCCTGGCCGCGCCTCTCCTTCTCCTCCTTGTCCTCTCCGCCAGCGCGTGCGTATCGACCGAGAA
>JAKALX010000124.1 GCA_021823905.1 Chloroflexota bacterium
GCGACGGCCTGCGCGACTCGGCCACCAGCGGTGGGGTGACCAGGGGATTCACCTGGGACGTGAACGCCGGCCTGCCGGTCATCCTCGACGACGGCTCGCAGTACGTTTACGGCGCCGGGCTCGTCTCGCAGGTCTCGGGCGCAAACACCTACTACTACCTCGCCGACGGCCTCGGCTCGACGATGGCGACCACGGACGCGTCAGGCGCGGTCGTCAACTCGTACACCTACGACGTCTACGGCAAGACCACGGCCTCCTCGGGCAGCCAGGCGAACGACTTCCAGTTCGCGGGCCAGCAGACCGACCCGACGGGGCTGCAGTATCTGCGGGCGCGGTACTACGACCCGGAGGTTGGGGGGTTCCTGAGCAGGGATCCGCTGGCCGCGATGCCGGGGTGGGGTGGAAACGGGTTTGGGTATGCGGGGGGGAATCCGTCGAATGCGACGGATCCGAGTGGTCTCTGGAGTATCTGGCCCCCTGGAGCTGATCTGTGCATTCTTGGCTTCGGTCCATTCTGCAAGGATCCGGTGCCGACCTGCGATGGCCATCCGATCGGGAGCGCGCCGTGCTTGGGCCCGACCGATGGCGGCGAATCCTTGCTCCACCGTCTAGCGGTCGACCTCTGCGAACAGCTCCCCGCTTGTATTGTCACGTACATTGTGCCAGTTCCGAAAATGAACGGTGAATACGAAAAGATCAATACGTCCAAAACTGCGAAGGAGTCATTCGAGGCGAGGTCATGGACATGAGGATGAGAGATGGCAATTATCAATGGTTAGTTCAGTCCGGAAGTGGCGATACGCTCAAAATCTGGAGCTTGCGTAAGGGCCAATCCGAAGATGCGTTTAGGCAGGCACAAAAGGAATACAAATGGAAGGTAGTTCCCTAATTACTGCGGGCTACGTGGTAGAACGATATGCTCAAAGTTCAAATCCTCATCTGTGCATACCATAGTGAAAACCATATCTCGGACGTCCGTGCATTACTTGGCGACGGCGACCTTCTTGAGCGAGATTTGGGCGAGGTGAATGATCTCGGGCTCCCATCTCCACAGACTGTCTGGCTCGCTATCTTGGGAAGGCAGTCGGACTTGGACGCAATCGATAAGGCTGCAACCTGGATTGAGAAAAAGCGAGCTAATATCGAACGTCTAGCGAAGGAGGGGTGGGAGATCAGAATTAGTCTAGATTTGTCCGCAAGTGACCCGGTCTCTTCCGTTGTGCTTTCCAATAGATTCTTAAGTCAACTCGCTCACCATCGAGACATCGAATTCGAGGTGACTGTTTTCCCGCAGCCATCAACGGCCTTGGAGTACCCGGGTTCGTAACTCACAATGTCACCTGATCCGCTAACAAGCGTACGATGATGCGAACCGGATGACGACCGCGACGCTTCCCAACGGTATGGTCTCGACATCGAGCAACGACTACGAGGACCGGATGACCTCGGCCACGGTCGGCGGCACCACCTGGACCTACGCCTATCGCGGCGACGGTCTGCGCGACTCAGCGACCAGCGGCGGGGTGACCAGGGCCTTCACCTGGGACGTGAACGCCGGTCTGCCGGTCATCCTCGACGACGGCTCGCAGTACGTCTACGGCGCCGGGCTCGTCGCCCAGGTCTCCGGCGCGAACACTTACTACTACCTCGCCGACGGCCTCGGCTCGACGATAGCGACGACGGACTCGTCGGGCGCGGTCGTCAACTCGTACACCTACGACGTCTACGGCAAGACGACGGCGTCATCGGGCGCCCAGGCGAACGACTTCCAGTTCGCGGGCCAGCAGACCGACCCGACGGGGCTCCAATACCTGCGGGCGCGGTACTACGACCCGGAGACGGGCGGGTTCTTGAGCCGGGAGCCAATGGCATCCGGCCCGTCATGGCCCGCCAACTCGTTCGTGTTTGGAGTCGGCAACCCCGGCCGGTTCGTCGATCGCTCGGGTCTCTACCCGGCGGATGAGAATGGTTGCCACGCGGACCGTCAAGATCCGGAATGCGCGAGGCGCATCGATGCCGAGTGGGACCGGACCTGTGGCGGACTCTACTACTACACGTACGACCACTGTCGTGACTCGCTTGGCAATGCAAACGTGTTCAAGGATGCCTACTACGGCGCCATCGTCACCGTAGCGAAGCCGTTGCTTGGTGAATACCACCAGCGCCTCGTATCTTGCGTTCGAGACGATGAATGCCGAAAGAACTCGGACGCGTTCTTCCAAACCCTCCAGGGATTCGGGCCCGGAGGAGTAGATCAGGCAGCCAGAGATGCCGCACTGGCATCGCCATGGCCATGGTTGGCCGGCGTTTACAGCATCTTGCGCGCTCTCCCAGGAACGGGAGCCTCCCAGGTCTGGGCCGCCTACAAGTATGAATATGGCAAATAACCAGCCTGGCTATGTAGCCCGCCGAGCGGCCGCCTTTGCCCTAGACTGCGCGCTCGTATGGCTCTTGCTTGTTCTTCAGTCTGAAGTTCTTGGCTTGCCGAACCTGGTGGCAGTCAATGCGGCGGCATGGCTCGGTTATCGTGGCGTGATTGGCGCCATAGCTCCCGCGAGTACAGTCGGGCGAGCCGCCGCAGGTCTCCGGCTGGTCAAGGCTGAGACGGACGCGCAGCGTGCGGGCGTACGGCGGACTATGCTACGAGAATCGCCGGTCGCCGCCGTGCTGCTGGCGCCACTCATGGGATTACCCATTGGGTTCGTGTTGCTGTTCTCTGGCGCACCTCTGTTGGTGGCGCTGGATTTTGCGTTCATCGTCGTCCGCAAAGACCGCCGGAGCTTACGCGACCTACTTGCGGATACGGCCGTCGTACTAACGCGACCTACTGAGTAACAACTGAACCAAAAACGCCAACACCTGTTACCGTGTATCGACTCACACTTCGACTACGCTAAACTCGACCGCGACGATCTGCGCATATGACGATGCAAACCGAATGACGACCGCCACTTTGCCCAACGGTATGGTCTCGACCTCGACCTACGCCTATCGCGGCGACGGCCTGCGCGACGCAGAGGCTGGCTACTTGAAATGCGGCATGACTTCGCGCGCGAAGCGCTCGAGCCGCGGATTGAGGTCCGCCGGATTCATGCCCGGGGGAGTGCCCCAGCCGATGATGTCGGTGAGGGGCAGCGCCTTCGTCACGGCGTCGATCTGTGCGATGAGCTCACGCGGCGAGCCGATCATGTACCCCTGGTCAATGGGGACCGCGCCGGGGCCGGGGCGAACGTAGCCCGCGGCCAACCACGGGGCGTAGGTCGATCCTCGATAGCGCTCGCGCTCACGGATGACCTGCCAGAGCTGGTCGTCGCGCCCCTGTTCGCTCAAGAACCATGACTTGATGAGCCCGACGCGGTAATCGCCCGGCGAGCGGCCCTGCTTCTGGAGCTCGTCGAGCCAGGCGTCGTACCCCCCGGTGCGGTCCGCCTGCGGCAAGAGGTTGAGGCCAAGCCGAGCCGCGCGCCGCGCGGCAGGCTCGGCGGTGGCGGCCATCCAGAGTGGCGGGTGCGGCTTCTGGACGGGCTTGGGCACGACGTCCACGGCCTGCAGGCGGTGATGGCGGCCCTCGAATGAGAACGGGCCGTCCCCCCAGCAGCCGCGCAGAATCGCCACGCCTTCCTCCATCCGGCTGGCCCGCTCTCTGCGGCTGGTGCCAAACGCCGCGAACTCCTCGTCGCGATATCCAGCTCCAACGCCGAGCATCGCGCGCCCGTTGGAGAGGATGTCAATCGTCGCGATGTCCTCCGCCAGCTTGACCGGGTGGTACAACGGAAGGACGAGGATGTCCGTCGAGATCTGCACGTGCGTTGTCCGCGCGGCGATGGCAGCCATGAGCGGCACCGGCGACGGGGTATAGCCGTCCTCGACGAAATGGTGCTCGGTCAGCCAGATCGAGTCGTAGCCGAGCTCATCCGCGAACTGGATCTGCTCCAGGAGGCCGGCGTAAACCTCCGCCCACGGCTTGCGCCATTGGGCGGGATTGCGGAAGTCGTAAACCAGGCCGAATCGCATTGTCATGCTCCGTTCTGCCTGCGGCGCGCTCCGGCTGTCACCGCAGCCCACGCGGGAGATTGCGGGGAGCTTACTACGCAATCGGGGAGCTCGCGCCCGACGAGGCAGCCACTTGCGACCCAGGTTCCGGCCACCGCATCCCTGACCTCCGCGTAAAGGCGATCTGGCCGATCTGGTGCTGACTGGTTGCGAACGCAACGCTGCTGCGCCAAGATTCCGCGTCATAGCCCGGCTGGTGGAACGAAGCCGCCCGCTGGCCGCCACCCGCCATCAAGGAGATTAGAAGCAGGAATGCCCGAAGCTCCCGGACCACTGCACGAGATCGTGGTCGTCGATTTCGCAACACGGCGCGCCGAGCTCGCGGGGCGGGTACTTGCCGAGCTGGGCGCGGCCGTCGTGAAGGTTGAACCGCCCGGAGGAGCCGAATCGCGGCGGATGCCACCGTTCGCGGGGAGCACAGACCAGTCGCTCTACTGGGAAGTGGTGGCGGCGGGCAAGCGAAGCGTTGTCGTTGATCTCTGCGATTCCGCCGGTCTGGCCGAGCTTCAGCCGTTGCTCGAGCGGGCGGACATCCTCATTGAAAGTTTCGATCCCGGCGTCATGGAGGGGTTGGGGCTTGGCTACGAGCAGCTGGCGGCCGCCAACCCGGGCATCGTCTACGTTTCCGTCACGCCATACGGACAGAGCGGGCCGGATGCTGGAAGCCCGGCCACGGATCTCACCATCGAAGCCGCGGCCGGCCTTCTTGGGCTGCAGGGGGACCGCGACCGCCCGCCTGTGCCAATCGGCTATCCACAGGCATCGTTCCACGCAGGCGTCCAGGCCGCGGCCGACGCGCTCGTCGCCCTCAACGCGCGAGCCGATTCCGGCCTCGGACAGCGCCTCGATGTCTCGATGCAGGCGGCAATGGTCTGGACGCTGATGAGCGCGACGGGCTACCCAAAGGTGACCGGAGACGACCCGCCCGGGACCGGCGCCAACCGAAAGTCGCCAGTCTCCGCCATCCCGGGCGTGGAGATGCCCGCAATCTGGGAGTGCGCCGACGGCTTCGTGACGTGCACGCTCGCGGGTGGCCGGGTAGGCAGCACGCCGTTGCAGACGATCCTCAACCAGGCAGCAGCGGAGGGCGGGCTCGATGACGGCCTCGCGAAACTCGACTGGACTGCGTGGCCCGTCGACCTGGCGGCCGGGAAGTTGACGCCGGCGGACGTCGGCCGAGCCCTCGAAGCGGTTACCGTGTTCTTCCGGGGCCACACCCGGAACGAGCTGATGGAGTTCGGAACCAGAACATCGCTGCTCATCGCGGCCGTCTTCGACGTCCCCGCTCTCCTTAATGAGCCCCAGCTGAAGGCGCGTGATTACTGGCGAACGGTTGCGGGGCGCGTTCAGCCGGGGCCGCCGGTACGCCTTTCGGCAACGCCGATGCGTGATCCGCAACCGGCGCCACGCCTGGGGGCCGACCAGCACCTGCTCGAGAAGCTCCCGCCGGCGCGGACCGGTCTCGCCCGGGCCGGCGCCACCAGGCGCCCGTTCGAGGGGCTGAAGGTCGCCGACTTCGCCTGGATAGGCGTCGGCCCGATCGTCTCGAAGGCGCTCGCCGACCACGGCGCCACCGTGGTGCACGTCGAATCGCCCTCGCGTCCCGACCTGCTTCGAACAGTTCCGCCGTTCAACGACAACATTCCCGGCCTCGACCGCGCGCAGTTCATGGCGAACTTCAACACGTCGAAGCTGGGCCTCAACCTCAACCTTTCGACCGAAGCGGGACGCGAAGTGGCCCGCGATCTCATTCGCTGGAGCGACGTGGTCCTTGAGAGCTTTACGGCGGGGACCTTCGCGCGATTGGGCTTCAGCCACAAAACGCTGGCGGCCGAGCAACCTGACCTGGTGATGTTCAGCACCTGCCTCCGCGGCCAGACAGGTCCGCAGTGCATGTACGGCGGGTATGGGGGCCAGGGAGCGGCGCTCGCCGGCATCTACAGCGTTACCGGTTGGCCCGACCGTCCACCATCGTCACCCTGGGGCGCCTACACCGATTTCATCGCCCCGCGCTACGGCGTGGCTGCGCTCTCCGCCGCTCTGCTCCATCGCAAGCGAACCGGGCAGGGGCAACACATCGACCTTGCGCAGGTCGAAGCTGGCATTCATTTTATCGAGCCGCTCGTGCTCGACTACACCGTCAACGGCCGCGTGCCGGGGCCGGCCGGCCATGAGTCCCCGACGGCGAGCCCGCATGGGGTCTATCAGGCCCGAGGTGTCGAGCGGTACGTGGCGATCGCCTGCGAGACCACCGCCGAGTGGCATGCGCTCCAATCCGTGGCGCCGCTGGCCGAATTCAGCGGCCCGGCCTTCGACGGCCTGGCGGCGCGTCTGGCAGCGGACTCGCAAATCGACGCCGCGATCGCCGCCTGGTGCGCCAACGAAGATCCGTTCCAGGTGGTCGAACGACTGAAACGGGCGCGGGTGCCCGCGGCCGTGGTCCAGCGGCCGAGCGACCTCTATGAAGATCCACAGTTGGCCCATCGCGGCTTCTTCGTCACCTGCGAGCACGCCGTTATGGGGCCGACGCCCTATGACGGACCGGCGACGATCTTCAGCCGGACGCCGGCGAAGCTCTCCGCGGCGCCATGCCTTGGGCAGCACACGCACGAAGTCCTTCGGGACATCCTGGGCTACTGCGACCACGAGATCGCCGAGTACGCCGCGCGCGGCGCGATGACGTAGCCCGCCCCGCGGCGGAAGCTCATGGCGCGGGCCCGAAGTCCGTCTCCTGACGAACCAAGGCAACGACAGCTTCTCGTGGAACTACGAGGGCCGAATGACCCTCCCCACGGCCGGCGGGAGCTACCGTGCTGCGCCCTCCGTGGCAACGGCCAGCGTACGTGCATCGATCTACGTGAAATTAATAATTGCTTGCATTTTTTTAAGATGTCTATTGACTTTGTTCCGAGGAAGTGCCAAAATCGTCCCAGAAAGAGGTAAGGAGGACTTGAGATGAACCCCTTCTTTCTTAGCGCTGCCTACATTGAGGACTTCCAGCGGGCGCGGCTCGCGTCGGCGCGACGATCGCAGTTTGGGACACCATCGTTCACCGTGGTTATCATCGAGCGAGTGGCCGGAGGGCTTCGCCGGCTGGCGGCTGCCGTCGAGCGCTGGGCCGCCGGTGTGGGCGAAGCGGACTGTCCGCGTTCGCTTTCGACTCAATGACCGAGGAGGACCCGATGGCCCGGTTGGTCGGTTCGTGCCCGAGCTGTGAAACCGCGATGGACGTGCGGAGGCTGGAGTGCCCGGAATGTGGGGTCGCGGTCGAAGGACACTTCGACGCCGGGCCACTGGCCCGCCTTTCGCGCGAGCAGATGACGTTCGTCGAGGTCTTTCTCCGGAACCGCGGAAAGATCAAGGACGTGGAAGCCGACCTCGGGATCTCCTACCCAACCGTGGTGACGCGGCTGAACGAGGTGCTTGTGACGCTCGGGTTCGAAGCGGGCGAAGACCCGCGCGAGGCGGAGCGGCGCCAGCGCGTGCTCGACGACCTGGCGGCGGGACGGTTGAGCGCGGCGGAGGCAGCCGAGCAGCTCCGGTCGCTGGGAGGCCAGGATGGCTGACTGGCGTGAGGATGTCGACCGGGCACGCGAGGAAGCACGACGCGCCCGGGAAGAAGCGAACCGGCTGCGTCGCGAAGCGCGCGACCTGGCACGGAACCTGGCGCGCGAAGCTCGGCACGCCAGCCGTGGGCGCGGGCCGGGAATCAGTTGGAATCCGCTGGCCAGTGAGCCCCCGGAGAGCGGCGAGATCAGGGTCGAAGAGCCGCTCGCGCTCGACGGCGTGCGCAGCGTCGACGTCGCCCAGGGGGCGGGCAAGCTGACGGTACGGGTCTGCGCCGACGGCGAGGACCCGCGTGTGGTCTCGAGTGGGAGGGCCGCGCCGCGCATCGAGATTCAGCACGACGGGGACCGGTTGCGGATCAACGTTCCCCAAAACAAAGCCTGGATCCTTCGGCGCAGGAGCGGCCCGACGACCGAGGTGCGGCTGCTGCCCGGCCTCGCAAGCCTTCGGGTGAATCTCGGCTACGGCGATCTGTCGGTGCGCTCGCTGGCGGCGGAGGCCGTCAAGCTCGATGCGGGCGCGGGGACGCTCTCTGCGTTCGCGGTGGTTGGCGATCTGCGCGCGAACGTGGGCGCGGGAAAGATGACCATCACCGCGCATGAGGGCCTCGCGTCGGTGAACGTGGGGACCGGAGACGTGCAGCTGGACATCGCGCGAGTGGTGGACGGCGAGTACAAGGTGGACGTGGGCATGGGGCGAGTCGAAGTACGGCTGCCGGCAGGCACCCGTATCCACCTGGAAACGTCGAGCGGGATCGGGAAATCAACGATCAGCTTCCCGAGCGCGGGAGAAGGCGCCGCGACGGTGTTGAAGGCGTCGGCCGGGATCGGCGAGGTGAGCGTGAAGGAGCGAAGCCCAGAGGCGGCGCCACCACCGCAGGCAACGCCGAAGCCACAGCGCCCGGGCATGAGCGTGAACCGCCACGAGGCAGAGGAGCTGCGGATCCTGCAGATGCTGGAGCAGGGGAAGATCAGCTCGCAGGACGCCGCGGACCTGATCGCCGCGCTGCGGGGCGCCGGGCCGCTGCCGGGTAATGGCGGGAGCTGACCTCGCGGGATGGTCCGGCCGCCGGGGGGGCGATGACGGACACGCCGCCGCCTACTTGAACAGCGCCTTGAAGTACACCTGCACGATTCCGGACTCGCCCGTGCTGCTACGAACGGGAACGTTGACCCGGAAGAGGTGCGGGCCGTCCATCCCTGAGTGCATCCCCATGGGAAGCGACAACACGACTGGAACGTCCTTCCCTGGTTCGATGGTCGTGGCACCCACGACCGGGTCGGCCGGTCAGCAGCCCTCCAGGACTTCGATGCTCGGCCGGTCCAGTTTGATCGCGGTCGTGCCGGTGTTCCGCAGATACCAGGTCGCCTCCGTCGGAGTGTTGAGCGGGATCGTCCCCCGGTCCGCGACGGGCTGGAGCACCTCAACACCGAGAACCTGCAGCGGACCCGTCGGCAGATCGCCGTTTGCGTGCGTTTCCGGGCGGAGCGAGCTCCATGCGCCGAGCGCTGCCAGGGCGACAGCCCCGAGAGCAACGCTGAGAATGACGGACCCGGGAACACGCGGGCGGCGTGAGCGCGGCTCGTCGTGGCTCCGCGGCTCATACTTCGAGAG
>JAKALX010000125.1 GCA_021823905.1 Chloroflexota bacterium
CGATGGACGAAGCGGTGAAACTGCGCGGCCAGGTGATCGACGAGTGGGCGCCAGAGGGTGTGCGGCCGTCGTACACCGATCTGGTCATCAAGGCCGTCGGCAAGGCGCTGCGCCTGCACCCGCTGCTGAACGCCACGATGCACGAGACGGAGATCGAGCTGCTGCCGGAGGTGCACATTGGCATGGCGGTTGCCGTCCCCGACGGACTGCTCGTGCCGGTCATCCGCGACGCCGATCGCCTCTCGCTGAAGGAGATCGCGGCCGAATCGACGCGGCTCGCCGAGGCCGCGCGGACCAGCAAGCTCGGGCTCGACGAGATGGCGGGCGGGACGTTTTCGGTCACGGCGCTCGGAATGTCGGGCGTCGACTTCTTCACACCGGTGATCAACCCGCCAAACGTCGCGATCCTGGGCGTCGGGCGGATTCACGACAGCGTCGCCTGGGAGGGCGACCGGCCGGTGAAGCGGCAGCTCATGACGCTGAGCCTGACCATCGACCACCGGGCAGTGGACGGTGCGCCTGGCGCCGCCTTCCTGGCGACCGTGCGCGAGCTGCTCGAAGCGCCCTACCGGCTGCTCGTCTGATGGCGGACTTCGACGTCCTCGTCATCGGCGGCGGGCCGGCCGGTTATGCGGCGGCGCTGAAGGCGGCCGAGCTCGGTGCGAACGTCGCCCTCGTCGAAGCCGAGAAGCCGGGCGGCGCTTGCGTCCACCACGCCTGCATCCCGACGGAGATCCTGCTCGACGCGGCGATCAAGCACGTCGAGGCGCGGGAAATGGGCGTGCTCGGCGTGTTCGAAGCAGGCGAGCGGTTCAATTTCGCGCGGGCGGCGGCGCGCAAGGACGCGCTGGTGAAGCAGATGGCGGATGGGATCGACGCCGCCCTGCGGATGCGCAAGGTTACGCTGCTTCCCGGCCGCGCCGCCTTCGTCTCTTCACATACGGTCTCGGTCAGCGGCGCGGACGGTAACAAGGAGATTTCGGCCGAGGCGTTCATCATCGCGACGGGGACGCGCTGGGAGCCGCCCGCTGTCGCCGGGATCGCTCCGGAACGGGTGCTGACGGCGGACGCGGTGCAGTCGCTGCCGGAATCGCCCAAGTCGGCGCTCGTCCTGGCGGGCGGGCCGTGCGAGGTCGACTTCGCGCTCGAGTACGCCACACTTCTGGCTGTCGCCGGGACCGAGGTGACGGTGGCGGCGCGTGAACCGCGCCTGCTGCCCGCGCTCGACGCAACGCTCGCGGGTGCGGCGCGAATGGCCATGACCGACCTCGGAGTGAAGGTCGTCGAGGGAGTGACGGACATCCGCGGAGACGGGGCCGAGGTCGTCCTCCAGCATGGTGGCGAGGAAACGCGAGCCCCTGCCGAGATCGTCGTCGCAGCGGACGTTCGGCGCCCCTACTTCGAGACGCTGAACCTACAGGCGGCGGGCGTTCGGGCGGACGGGAAGATTCCCGTCGACCGCGGCTGCCGGACGAACGTTTCCCACATCTTCGCGGCCGGCGACGTGACCGCCGGGCTCATGCTTTCGAGCGCGGCGAGCCACATGGGCGAGGTGGCGGGGACGAACGCGACGGGCGGCGGGGCCGCTACGCGCCTGTCGGCAGTGCCGCGCCTCCTTCATGGCATTCCCGAGATCGCCTGGGTCGGGAAGAGCGAGGAGGCCGCGCGGGCCGACGGCCACGACGTCGTGGCAGGCGTCTTCGACCTCTCATTCAATGCGCGGGCGATTGCGCTGGGCGCGCGCTCGGGCATCGTGAAGGTGATCGCGGAGCGCGAGCTGGGGGAGATCCTTGGAGTGCATGTTGTAGGGCCTGGCGCCGGAGAGATGATCGCTGCCGCGTCCGGGCTCATGCAGGCGGAGGCGACGCTCCACGACTTGGCGGCGATGGTCGCCTGGCATCCGAGCATGACCGAGGGGCTGATCGAAGCGGCGAGGCGCGCGCTAGCCTGACGGCGGTTGAGGCTCCCAGCCGTCAGGCGATCGGTTGGGCGGATTGGAGTTCGGTGCGGCAGAGCGCGATCACCACGGAGCCCTGGTCGATGCCGTCGATGGCGAAGTTCAGGCGGTACACGCCGGGGGTCTTGACCCTCAACGCTCCGTAGAACGGACGCACGGGGTCCGGGCGTTCCAGGATCGCGGGTCCAGGCGTGGGGCCCTGGGGGCCATACTCGAACGCGAGCGGCTCGCCGGTGCGTACTTCAACGCCGTCCATTCTGAGGCTGGCGAACTGCACGCCATCGCGAACAACCACTGCCATCTTGACCGCACCGTTCGTTCCACTGCCCAGGACCGCGACGTCATGCCCAACAGCGTCGGGCGGAAGGTAGACCCCGACGTTGCCGGCCCAGTCGAAGCCGTGGTCGCCTCGCTGGATGGTTCTGAGCGACGTTAGCGTGCGGCCGTCGTGGCAGTCATAGTTTGCGGCGCTCTGGGACGCGTCGTCCTCCGACCGCAGCAACGTGGTTCCGAGAGCAGCAGCAACCGCTACCGAGAGAGCCGTGCCAAGCACCAGGAACGTCCGGAAGCGCACCTTCATCTGACTCCCGGATGGATCATATGACCTGAGTCAAGGATGATTGCTTGTAGATACACTGGACATTATATAACGCTTAGCGTATGCTAATCACGTGGATACATTCGCGGCTATCGCCGAACCCACGCGCCGCGCGATGCTCAACCTCCTCGCGGAGCACGAGCGCCCCGCCGGCGACCTTGTGGCTGCTTTTCCCACGCTCACGCAGCCTGCCATCTCGCGGCACCTTCGAATCCTCCGCGAGGCCGGCCTGGTCGACGTGCGGCCGGACGCGCAGCGCCGCATCTATGCCCTGAAGCCGCAGGGTTTCGCTGAAATCGAGGCCTGGATCGAGCCCCAGCGCCGGTACTGGCAGCGCCACCTGGGGGCACTCGAGCGATATCTCGCGACCAGGAAGTCCGCACCGAAGGAGGAACAAGTCGATGACTGACGCTGATCACAAGGGGACAATCACGATAGTGGGGGAGGAGGCGACCCTCACGTTCGTTCGCCGCCTTCCGCACCCGATCGAAACGGTCTGGGCCGCGCTCACTGAGGCGGCCGAGCGAGCCGCGTGGTTCGGCGAAACGACGATCGATCCCCGCGAGGGCGGCGCGATTGAAATGGATCCGGATGACCCACCAGCGCCAGCCGCGATGAAGCATGTTTCCGGGCGGATCCTCATTTGGAACCCGCCCTATGTCCTGGAGCACGAATGGCGGCAGTCGATCGTCGAGCCCTCCGTCGTGCGCTACGAGCTCGCCCGTGACGGCGACCAGACAGTCTTGACTTTCACCCATCGTGGTCTTGGGACGCAGAACGCGCATGGTTTTGTGCCCGGCACACACGCCTATCTCGACCGTCTGGCCGCACACCTCGCGGGGAAGCCGGTGCCCGCCTGGATGGAGCGCTACAACGCGCTCGCGCCGCTCTATCGGTAGGGTCAAAGTGGCTTTCGCGCCACGAACACTTCCTGGCATCGGCTTCCGTGGAGACCGCTTGGCGCGAACGAAGTGGCTTCGAAGCCGGCGGACCGGAGCAGGCGGAGCCACGTCTCGCGCGGGAAGAGGCCGAAAACGTGGTGGTCGTGGACGGCGCGCGAAGGCTGCCCCTCTTCGTGGAGGACGATGGCGAAGTCAACGTCGTAGGCGCTGTCCTTGGGGTTGGGGTCCGTCACCCACATGAGGTACCTGAGGGCCCGCGCCTCACCGTCGTGGCCGCCGTGGCTGGTCTCCGGTTCGAACGATTCGCGGACGCAGTCGGGGACAAAGACGGCAACGCCACCAGGCCGCGTGTGAACGAACGCCGTCTCGAACGTGGCGGCGAGGTCGGCCTCGGTTGTCATGTACATGATCGCGTCATGAACGTAGACGCCGTCGAAGGTGCGGCCAAGACGCATCGTTCGCATGTCACCCAGGATGTGCTCGCACTCGGGGTTGAGCGTCCGGCTGAGCGCGAGCATCTCGGGCGAGAGGTCGCTGAGCGTGCAGGCGAACCACTGCTTGAGGTGCGAGGCGTTGTTGCCCCCGCCCGATCCGAGCTCGAGCAACGATTGCACCTCACCCGTTGCATTCTCGCGGATCAGCTTCGCGGCGAGCGCCGCTTCCGGCTCGTAGTCCGCCGGGGCGGTCAGCAGGTGGAACCAGCCCGCGAGTTTCCCGTACAGGAGGGGCCGCGCGTCCGTCATGGGATGCTCGGGTCGTACTCCGTGGCGATGTGCCCGGCGGCCCTCAGCGACTCGAACTCCTGGTCGGAAACCTTGAGCACCTCGCGGTACACGTAGTCGTTGTGCTCGCCGAACATGACCGGCGGCTGGTAGAACTCGATTGGCGTCTCCCCGAACTTGAACAGCGGCCCGACGTACTCGTGCGTGCCGGCTGTTTGCTGGGTCTGCCTCTTGAAGAAGTCGCGCGCCCGAAGATGCGGGTCGTCGAACATGCGGGAGGCTTCAAGGACGGGCGCGCAGGCGACACCGGCGGCCTGGAGCAGGTGCATCACGTCGTAGTCCTCGCGCTCGCGCGTGAAGTCGGCGATGTGGGCGTCAATCTCGCGGAAGTGCTCGGCGCGGCCGTCGTTGGTGGCGAAGCGGGGGTCGGCTGCCCAGGCGGGGCTGCCGATCGCGGCGGCGAACGCGCGCCACTGCTCGTCGGTCTCGACGTGGATGGACACCCAGTGATCGTCCATCGTTTCGGACGTGCCGGGCGATTTCGCCGGATAGACGCCGCAGGGGAAGCGGCCGTTGACGTCGCGGTTGCCGATGGCGGACTGGACGTTGCGGTTGAGGCTGTAGTCCATGATCGCCTGGGTGAACATGGCGGCGGCGTTCTCGGCCTGGCCGATCTCGATGAGCTGGCCCTCGCCCGTGCGATCGCGATGCCAGAGCGCCGTCATGACGGCGAAGGCGCCCTGCGCGCCGGCGAGGTAGTCGCCCGAGTAGATCGCTGTGTTCGCGCTCGGGTCGGCGTCGTCGTAACCGCGGAGGAGCGTGTGACCCATGACCGCTTCCAGGTGGACGCCGAGGGCGCGAGCGTTATAGTAGGGTCCCGTGCTCCCGTAGGCCGGCACGCGGACCATGATGATCCTGGGGTTCGCCTCACGCAGCGAATCGTAGGTAATACCGAGTTTCTCCATCGTGCCCGTGGCGTTGTTTTCGTAGACGACGTCGGACACCGCGACGAGGCGCCGCAGGATGTCCATTCCGTCGGGCCGCCGGAGATCGACGGTGAAGCTCCGCTTGTTCCGGTAGAGGCTGACGAAGGTTGGGCTGTGATCCCAGGGGCGTGGCGTCAGTTCGTTGTCCGGCAGCGCGCCGGCCCAGGCGATCGAGCGATCGAGCAGGATCTTCGGCGGGCGGGCCATCGCTCCGCGCGTCATCGGCTGCCAGACGTGCGGGTTCTCGGGCTTGATGACCTCGGCGCCCAGGTCACCCAGCAGCATTGTCGCGAACGGCCCGGCCCAGACGACGCAGAGGTCCACCACGCGGATCCCTTCGAGCGGCTTCGGGTTCATCGCGCCACCTCCTTTCCGAGCACGCCGGCGATGACCGCGTCGGCGACGCCCGCCTCGCGCAGGACTTCTTCCGTGTGCTGGCCAAGCCGCGGGGCGGGCCGGCGCAGAGCCCAGCCGCCCTTCCCCATGAGGAGCGGCCGCCCCGGCATCTCGACGCGTCCAAGATCGGGGTGGTCGATCGACGTCCAGAAGCCGCGACCCCGGAAGTGGTCGTCCGTGAACATGTCCTCGACCGTGAAGAGCGGACCGCAGAGCAACTTCGCCCGCCGCGCCTCGGCCCAGACGTCGCGCTTTGTGCGTTCGAGCATCCATCCGAGGAAGTAGGCGTTCCATTCCTCGACGACGAATGGGTCCAGGCGCTGGATCGGATCCTGGAACCGCGGATCCTGGTTCCAATCCGGGTGATCGAGCATGTCGTCGACGCGTTCCGGGTAGAGGCCGGCGTTCGTGAAGTCAACGTAGCCGTCGGCGCAGGGATAGATGCCCTGCGGTAAACCCCCGGCGGCGCTGGCCACGCGCACTGTCTTGCGGCCGCTGAACTGGTAGGCGATCGCGGTCGCGTGACGCCGGTCGACGCCGCCGAAGTGCGTCTCGCTGATCGCGACGTCGACATGTTGCCCGATGCCATGCCGCTTGGAGGCGAAGAGCGCGCCCATGATCGCGACAGAAGTCGCCGCGCCCGATTCGAGCAGCGCCGCCGTGCCTGCCATCTTTACGGGCTCGCGCTCCGTGAGGCCCATGGAATACATCTCGCCCGCGAAGCCGTACATGACGAGCTCCGTGGCCTTGTAGTCGCGATAGGGGCCTGTCTGGCCAAAGTTCGAGATCGAGACCAGGGGAAGCACTGGCTTGGCGGTCTTGAAGAAGTCGTAGCCCACGCCCAGGCGTTCGAGCGTGCCCGGCGCGAAGTTCTCGACCACGATGTCCGCCCGGCGGGCGAGGCAGGCGAGTGCCTCGCGGCCGGCCGCGGTTCGGAGGTCGAGCACGGCGGAACGCTTGTTGCAGTTGAGGTAGAAGAAGAGGCCGCTCTTTTCGGGATTCGGCTCGTTCCCCTGAAACGGGCCGAGCTGGCGGGCGATATCACCGCCCGGCTTCTCGACCTTGATGACGTCGGCGCCGAAGTCCGCCATCAGCTTGGTGGCGTACGGCCCCACGATGTGGTGTGTCAGATCCAGGACGACAACGTTGTCCAGTGCTTGCATGGGTCCTCTCCCGTGGTTCTACGCCCGGCCGTCAAACAGAGAGCGCATAGATGTCGTACTGGACCTCGCCCCGGCCGCTAAACCCGAGGCCGACGGCCTGCACGTTGTTCAGCCAGGCGTAGCGCGGGTCGGCGGTTTCGAAGAGCGGCGCGGTCCGCAACGGAGTACGACCATCCTTTGGCACGCCAATGCCGTTGTACGAGATGTAGATTGCCGCGCCGTCGTCGGTGACCAACGTGGCGCGCACGTCGAGCTTGTAGCTTCCGTCGGAGCGCAACGTCACCCAGTCGCCTCCAACCGGGGCAACCGCGCCGCTGAGCTTCGGGCCCTCGAAGGCGCCGCCGGTAACGGCCACGATCGCCCGGCTGCCCTGGGGGCCACCCGGGATCCTGGTCGCGGGCCCAAGCGTGGCCTTCATGGTGAACAGGTACTCGACGGGGAGCGCGGTCTCGGGCATGGGGAAACCTCGATCTGAAGCTGTCCGCGGAACTCTAACAGAGCGAGGCGGGCCGTGTGCACCATTCCGGAAGTTGACCGTCCGTACCGCGCCTTCGTAGGATGCCGCGAATCCGCCGGGTGGTGGACGACAAGAGTTGGGGGGCCACATGGCGAATCAGTTTTCGCTCGATGGGAAAGTTGCGATCGTAACCGGCTCGAGCTACGGGCTCGGGGTGACCTTCGCCGCCGCCCTCGCGGAGGCCGGGGCCGATATCGTGGTGACCGCGCGCTCGGTGGAGCGCCTCGACGCAACGAAGGCGATGGTCGAAAGCAAGGGCCGCAAATGCCTGGCTGTTGGCTGCGATGTGACCAGCTATGAGCAGGTCGCGGGGCTGATGAAGCAGACCTACGAGACGTTCGGGAAGATCGACATTCTCGTGAACAACGCCGGTATGTCCGACGCTCGTGGGCTGCGGTCTGAGAACTCGGAACCCGAGATTTTCGGGACGATGATCGCAACCGACCTGGTGGGCCTGTGGTACTGCTGCCATGCGGCAGCGCAGTACATGCTCCGCCAGGGATTCGGCAACATCATCAATATCAGCTCGATTTTCGGGATGGGCGGGTTCGAGGGCAGGACGCCGGGGTACTTCGCGGCCAAGGGCGGCGTGAACAACCTCACCGCCCTGCTCGCCTGCGAGTGGGCCGACCGCGGTGTGCGCGTGAACGCGCTCGCGCCCCACTTCTTCGATTCGGAGATGACCCACGAGATCCTGGCCAGCTCAGGTATGCTCGATCACCTCGCCGGCCGGACGCCCATGCGCCGTATCGGACAGGCCGACGATCTCGTCGGTCCCATCGTCTTTCTGGCGTCGGATGCGTCGAAATTCGTGAACGGAGTCGTCCTTCCGCTCGACGGCGGGTTGTCAACGGCGCGCGGATTCTCGCCAGGTCCGTTCCCTTCGGACTCCTGGGATCCGGATGGGCGCGGCCGGCCGCTGCTGCCGGGAACGCCGCTGCCGTAGGATTCGGACGGAGGTCCTGGATCGTGCGAACTTGAGCGGTCGCCACGGACAGGTATCGTTCGTGTCACCAGATCTTGTTGCGAGGGGTGCCCCGATGCCAAGCCGCTACGCCGACTGGCGCGACGAATATCAGTCGCGCCTTCGCACCGCCGACCAGGCGATGGAGTCAGTCCAGGAGGGCGACCTCGTCTGCATCAGCATCCTCACGCCCGGGCCGCTGACCCAGGCGTTCCAGCGGCGCGCACAGCAGCTGAAGCGCGTCGACTTCCGCACGCTGGCGCCGCGGGAGCTCGACCTCTACGGGGAGAACGGGCCGCGCGGCGAGAAGGAGATCGAGCTCTTCATCGGCGACTCGCTGCGGTGGGCGCACGACGCCCAGATCGCCACCTATCTTCCGAATACGTTCATGGCCGGCATGAAAGCGTTCGACGAGGGCCGCCCCGAGGCGCGGATGCCGGACGTCTTCCTGACCCCATGTAGCCAGCCAAACGCGCACGGGTACGTCCATTTCGGCCCGCACATGTGGCAGCGGAAGGCCTACACGAAGCGCTGCAAGACAACCATCGCCGTCGTGGATCCCAACATCGTTCCGGTCCACGGCGATGTCTGGGTGCATGTCAGCGAGATTGCACACTTCGTCGAGGGTGCGATCCAGCCGGTTGACGTTGCGGCCGTCCGTCAGCGAGTGGAAACGCTCTCAAATCCGGCGGATAGGCCGGCGCTGCTTGACATCCTCTCGAAGGCAAGCCCGGACCAGGTCGCGCTCGTCGAGGACCTCTTCCACGCGATGCCGGTGGGGATTCTCCAGCAGGCGCTCGGGCAGGGCGAGGTCGACCCGGCCGCGCAGGGCATTGGCGACAACATCCGCGGCCTCATCCGTGATGGCGACACGATCCAGGTGGGCGTGGGCCAGCCAAGCTCGCTGATGTTCAAGGCCGGCGCCTTCGACGACGCGCACGACCTGGGGTTGCACACCGAGCTTGGCTCGCCCGGGCTCGCGAAGCTGTGGGAGCGCGGTATCCTCAATGCGTCCAAGAAGAC
>JAKALX010000126.1 GCA_021823905.1 Chloroflexota bacterium
GATGACCGGGCTCGCGCTCAATTGTCAGATCGCCGAGTTCAGCAAGTTCGATCGGAAGAATTACCCGTACCCCGACCTGATGAAGGGTTACCAGATCTCGCAGTATGACCTCCCGGTCTGCACCGGCGGTTGGCTCGACGTGGTGGTCGATGGCGTGAAGCGCCGCCTCGGCATCACGCGTGTCCACATGGAGGAGGACACCGCCCGGCTCGTGCACCGTTCGGATGCGCTGACCGGTGACGGCTACAGCCTTGTCGACGTGAACCGCGCCGGTACGCCGTTGATGGAGATTGTGAGCGAGCCCGACATGCGCAGCGCCGCCGAAGCCCGAGAGTACCTGGTGCGGCTGCGCCAGATTCTCCGCTACATCGGTGTGAGCGAGGCGAACATGGAGGAAGGAAACTTCCGCTGCGACGCCAACATCTCGCTTCGCCCTCGCGGGACAACCCCTTTCGGGACCAAGGTCGAAGTCAAGAACATGAACAGCTTCCGGGCGGTCCACGACGCTCTGATCTTCGAAGAGAAGCGCCAGGCAGCGATGCTCCGGGCGGGCCAGACCATCGACCAGGAGACGCGCGGCTGGGTGGACGAGCGGGGCGAGACGGTGAGCCAGCGCTCGAAAGAGCACGCCCACGACTATCGTTACTTCCCGGAGCCGGACCTGCCGCCGCTCCGCCTGAGCCGCACCTACGTCGAGGCGCTCCGCGCGAAACTGCCCGAGTTACCGGAAGCCCGCCGCGAGCGGTTCCTTGGCCTGGGGCTCTCGGAGCACGAGGCATTCACGCTCACGGAGGCGCGCGAGCGCGCGGACTACTTCGAGGCGCTTGCGGCGGCCATCGGCCTCGACCCGGCACGGTCCGCCAAGCTGGCTGCCAACTGGGTGCTGGGTGAGGTTGGCCGCTGGACGAACGCGAGCGGACACGACATCACCGAGTTTCCCCTGGCCGCGGAACGGCTCGCCGAGCTGATCCGCATGACCGAGGAAGGCAAGGTTACCGCGCAGGTCGCGAAAGACGTCTTCGACCAGATTGTGGAATCCGGCCGGAAACCGGCCGAAATCGTCGCGGCCGCGGGGCTCGGCCAGATCAGCGGCGCGGACGAGCTGACGGCGATCGTTCGCAAGGCGATCGCCACCAACGAGAAGGCCGTGGCGGACTACCACGCTGGCAAGGAGTCGTCGATCAAATTCCTCATCGGGCAGGTTATGCGCGAGACACGCGGCCGCGCGAACGCGCAGGTTGTCCAGGAGATCCTCGACGCCGAGCTGGGTGGAAAATGATCATGTTCCCTCGCCGTATCATCCTCGCATGGTACACTTCGCTCCGATGACGCTTCGACGCCTGGCCGAGCACAACGTCTTTAAATGGCTCTACCCGGGCATGCACATCAAGCGCTGGCTGCTGCTGCTGCTCTTTGGCGTCAGCCTCATGGGACTCGGCATCGCCTACGTGCTGCGCGAGGCCTACCTGACGTACACGCTTCCAGGGATCTTCTACTACCTCACGCTTCAGTTCTTGCCGCGCTGGGGCCGCGGACTGCTCTTCATGTTCCTCTCGCTGACCACCGTCGCGATTGCGACCTGGAAGCTCAACGAGTCGCTGCTCTATGCCTTCGTTCGCCCCGACCGCGACAACAACACGAACATGCTCCAGGCGATCTACAACAAGCGCTTCCTCAGCCGCGGTCCAAAGATCGTCGCGATCGGCGGCGGGACCGGTCTCTCGACGTTGCTCCGCGGGCTGAAGGACTACACGAGCAACATCACGGCGATCGTCACTGTCGCCGACGACGGCGGCTCGACGGGCCGCTTGCGCCAGGAGTTCGGCGTGGTCGCGCCGGGCGACCTCCGGCAGTGCATCGCCGCGCTCGCGGAGGCGGAGCCGCTGATGTCGAAACTCTTCCAGTACCGCTTCACGGAGGGTACCGGCCTGGAGGGCCACTCCTTCGGCAACCTGTTCCTCGTGGCGATGTCGGAGGTCACCGGCAACTTCGAAACCGCGATCCATGAGGCGAGCCGCGTGCTCAACGTTCGCGGCAGCATCCTCCCGTCGACGTTGGAAGACGTCACGCTCAGCGCGCGGACGCACGAGAACGAGCTCGTCCATGGCGAGCACAACATCTCCGAGCGGGGCACTTCAATCCGCGACGTGTACCTCAACCCCGCCGACGCCGAGGCGCATCCCGACGCGGTTCGCGCAATCCTCGAAGCGGACCTCGTCGTCATTGGCCCCGGCAGTCTCTACACGAGCGTCCTCCCGAACCTGCTCGTCGAAGGCATCAAGAAAGCCTTGCTCGCGACCAGCGCGCCGCGTGTCTTCGTCTGCAATGTGGCGACTCAGCACGGCGAGACCGACGGCTTCACCGTGGCCGATCACCTGGTCGCGATCGAGCGGCATACCGGCCGGGGCGCGATCAGCGGCGTCGTGGCGAACGACAACGTCGCCGCCCAGTTGCCGGAGGCCTGGCATTCGCAGCCGGTCTCGCTGGTACGCGACGGCATGGAGGCGTTCGAAGGCGTGGTTGTGATCTCCGCCGACGTGGTCGCGGAAGAGAATCGTTACCGCCACGATCCACAGAAGCTCGCTGCTACGATCCTGCGCATGTACGATAATCGCGTCGCCTTTGCTCAGGTTGCGAACCGCAAGCCGCCTGAAGAGGCAGTTCTCGTTTCCCGGTAGACCTTCATGATGAACTTTCTCCAGATCTTCGTGTCCGCCGTGCTCATCCTTGTGGTCCTGCTCCAGGTGAAAGGGTCGGGCTTCGGCGCGGCCCTCGGCGGCATGTCTGGCGGATCGACCTTCCGGACGAAGCGGGGCCTCGAACGAACGCTGTTTCAGACGACGATCGTGCTCGCTATCGTCTTCATCTTCGTCTCATTCCTGAGCGTCCAGTCCCAGTAGCATGCCCGCGGGCGGCGCTGTGATTGGCCGTCCTCTGGTTGCCGGCCGCGGTCGCCCTCGGGAGCGCTCACGATGACCAATTCGCCGCGCCCCCGCCGATTCCAGAAGGAACCGCCGCGTTCGCGAAGGCCGCTTGCCCTGCTGGCCATATTCGCCGTCGCGGCGCTTGCGGCGGGAGCAGCCCTCTTCCTCGAACTTCGCGGCGGGAGCAACTCGACGCTCGGCGGCGGGTCGTCATACACCGAAGCGGTAGCAGGAACCTATCAGCGGATCAACCCGTTGTTCGCTTCGACGAACGAGGTCGACGCCGACCTGGCGCGGCTCGTCTTCTCGGGGCTCGTGCGGCTCGGTCCGGACGGCAGCGTCCTTCCCGACCTTTCGGAGCTGCCGCAGCTCTCCGCCGACGGAAAAACCTACACGTTCAAGCTGAAGAAGGGCGTGACCTGGCAGGACGGCGTGGCGTTCACGTCCCGCGACGTAGCGTTCACCATCGCCCAACTAACCGACCCGGACTTCAAGGGCGACCCCGCGCTCGCCGAAGGCTGGCTCGGCGTCGAAACCGAGACTCCCGACGATGCGACGTTCGTCGTTCATCTGAAGCAGGCTTCGGCTCCGTTTCTTGCCCGCAGCGCAACGATCGGCATCCTGCCGGAGCACCTCCTTCGTGGGCTCAGCGCCGCGGTCCTGTTCGACTCGCCGTTCAACACCGCACCGATCGGGACCGGGCCATACCGAATCGCCGGCATCGACACGCGGGAGGCCAGGCTCACCGCATACGAGAGCTACCACCTCGGCCGCCCCGGCATCGAGACGTTGCACATCCGGTTCTACCCCGACTATTCGAGCGCCTTGCGCGCCCTCGAAGGGGGCGAAGCGCACGGGCTCATGCTGCGCGAGTCGCTCACCGAGGCTCAGGTGACCGAGATCCGGAAGATCAAGGGCCTGAAGGTGGAGCAGGTCGCCCGAACCGCCTACGTCGTGCTCTATCTCAACAACGATCGCGCCCAGTTCTTCCAGGACGACCGCGTCCGCCGGGCGATCTCGCTCCTCCTCGATCGCAAGACGTTGGTCGATCGAGTGTTTTACGGCGTGGCGGCCGTCTCCGGCTCACCGATCGCTCCGGGAACGTGGGCCTACGCGAAAGAGTACGACGACGTCCAACCGCACCTGGCCGAGGCGAAGAAGCTGCTCGAAGACGCCGGCTGGCGGCCGCATCCCACCACAGGAATCCTCGTCAACGGTGGCGCGGAGTTTCGAATCACCATCCGCACCGACAACGACCCCGTGCGCGTCGCGATCGCCAACGAAGTGGCGCGGCAGCTCGAACCTGCTGGCATCCGCGCGACCGTCGCGAGCACAACCTTCTCGGTCCTGCGGCGCGACTTTCTTCAGGGGCGGGACTACGATGCCGCCATCGCTGGCTGGGCGCAGGGCCCCGACCCCGACCCCTATTTCGGCTGGCACAGCACCCAGACGGGCGCGGCCGGGCTCAACCTCGCGAACTACGCCGACGCCGTCGCCGATGAGCTGATCGCGAAGGGCCGCACCTCGAACGACATCGAGGTCCGCAAGGATGCCTATCGCCAGTTCCAGGAGGTTTGGGACGAGCGGATGCCCAGCGTCGTTCTGGCCTACCCGCAGTTCCTCTACGCGCACAGCGAGGACATCAAAGGCATGACCCTTGGTGTGCTCTCCAGTGGCGCCGACCGCTTCGCCGACGTCTATAAGTGGCACGAGTAGCCCTGTGAACCCGACGGAAGTGTGCGTGGTCTTCATGGGATCGCCGGCATTCGCGGAGCCGTCGCTGCGCGCGCTCGCCTCCGCCGGTTACCGGATCGCCGGCGTGGTGACCCAACCAGATCGCCCGGCTGGCCGTGGCGGCCGGGCGCGAGCTTCCGAGGTGAAGACCGCCGCCCTCGAGCTTGGCCTGGTGGTTCTGCAGCCCGAGCGGATGCGCGACGAGCGAACGCAGGAGCGGCTTCGGGCGCTCGCGCCCGACGTGGTTGTCGTTGCCGCTTACGGAAAGATCCTCCCGCAAGCCGTCCTGGACATCCCCTCGAAAGGGTCGCTGAACGTCCACGCCTCGCTTCTGCCTCGCTGGCGCGGAGCCTCTCCGATCGACGCCGCCATCCTCGCGGGAGACGAAGAGACCGGCGTGACCATCATGGAACTGGTGATGAAGATGGACGCCGGGCCGATCGTCGCCCAGGCGCGGACGCCCATCCTGCCGGACGACACGACGGGCTCGCTTGAGCCGCGGCTGGCGCGGATGGGTGCGCAGCTCCTCGTAGAGTCGCTGCCGGGCTGGCTCGGCGGTTCGCTCCAACCCATCCCGCAGGACGAGTCGCGGGTCACGGTCTGCTCTCTGATTCGCAAGGAGAACGGCCATCTTCGCGCCGCCATGAGCGCCATCGAAGCCGAGCGCGCGGTCCGCGCCTATAACCCCTGGCCGGGCGCCTGCGTGCTCTACCGGGGCGAGCGGCTCGGCGTCTGGAGGGCTTCCGTCCGATCCGGATCGCTCAGCCCCGGCGCGGTTGTTGTCATCGACCGGAAGCCGGCCGTTGCCTTCCGCGACGGCCTGCTCGTGCTCGACGAAGTGCAGCGGCCGGGCTCGAAGCGGCTGCGCGGCGAGGACTTCCTCAACGGCGAGCGCGGAGCGCTTGAGTCAACGGTGGGTCTCGCATGAGCGACCTCTACAGGTTGCTGCCGGACGAGCTCGACGCGCTCGTGGTGGAGATGGGCCAGCCGCGATTCCGGGCCGACCAGGTCCTCCGGGCCCTCTACCACGAGTCGCCTGCAGCCGTGGACGACCTGCGTCAGCTCCCGGCGCTGGCGCGGCAGGAGCTAAAGGACCGAAGCTGGCAGCTCGGCGCCGCTGTCGAGGTTCGCCGCGTGGCGAGCGACGACGGCCAAACGACGAAGCTCCTCCTCCGCATGTCCGACGGCATCCTTGTCGAGACCGTCCTGATGCAATACCCGGAAGAGGACGGCCAGCCCCGATCGACTGTGTGCGTCTCCACCCAGGCTGGCTGCGCGATGGGCTGTGTCTTCTGCGCCACCGGTCAGATGGGGTTCGAGCGGAATCTCAAGGCCGAAGAAATCATTGCGCAGGTCATCCACGTTGCCCGGATGCTGCGGTCGCGCGGCGAGCACGTGACGAACGTCGTCTTCATGGGTATGGGCGAGCCCCTGGCGAACTACAGCGAGACGGTGCGCTCACTCCGCTTGCTGACCCACCCTCGCGCCTTCGGCCTTGGCCAGCGGCATATCACGGTTTCGACCGTGGGTCTCATCCACGCGATCGACCGGCTGGCCGGCGAGGGGTTGCAGGTCGGCCTGGCCATCTCGCTGCACGCGCCGAACGACGCGCTGCGCCAGCGGCTGGTGCCGACCGCGGGTCCACACTCCGTCGGCGATCTCCTATCGGCGGCGAAGCGCTACTTTCGCAAAACAGGACGGCGTGTGACCTTCGAGTATGCGCTTATCGCCGGGGAAAACGATGCGCCCGAAACGGCTCGCGAGCTGGCCGCTCTTCTTCACGGCAGCGGCGCGCACGTCAACCTGATCCCGGTCAACCCCACGGCCGGCGGATTCCGGCGGCCGCCCCGTCAGCGCGTGCTGGCGTTCGAGCGAATCCTTCGCGAGGGCGGCGTGAACTGCACCGTGCGGGTGGAGAAGGGCAGCGAGATTTCGGCTGCCTGCGGTCAGTTGCGGACGGACGAGCGGCGAGCCGAGGATGACGACGCTATGACGTTGCCCGTCGTGCCAGTGCACGGACGCCGGCAATCAGGGTCTTCCCCAGAACCATCCCCACTCCGATAGCGACCGCCGAGCGCATGTCGAGCCAGGTGTGCACCTCGCCGCGGACGACTGGGGAGACCAGCACCGCGGTCCGCACTTCGTCGCACGCGACGGATTTGGCGACAACCGCGCCCACGTTGCTCTGCCGAATCGTTCCCTGCTCGAACGAGGCGAACCCAATCGCGCTCTGGTTCAGCTCCGCCTGGCGGGTCTTCATCCGCTGCACGGCCGCCCGCTCAACCATCGCCTGGTCCGCCTCGAGGAAGCGAACGGCACTGCGCTCGACGGTCAGATGCGTGGCGGAGAGCTCGTCGAAGCGGTTACCGGCGGCATGCGACGTTGCGGACCCGTTTTCGTGTGCCATCACCGCCCTCCTCGGGCCATTCACCGTAGACCGCACCACGCGAAGAGGCAATGCTCGATCGGGATGCGAACGGCCGATTTCGATTTCGAGCTTCCTCCCGAGCTCGTCGCTCAGCAACCCGCCGAGCCGCGGGATTCGTCGCGTCTGATGGTGCTGCGGCGGTCGGCCGGGACGATTGAGCACTATACCTTTCGCGATTTGCCCGAGCTGCTCCAACCCGGCGACCTGCTCGTGGTCAACGACACGCGCGTGATGGCCGCTCGCCTCCATGGCCGGCGCGCCGGTACCGGCGGCGGCGCCGAGGCGCTGCTCGTTCGTCCCTTTAGCGACACTCGTTGGGAGACGCTCTTTCGGCCCGCGCGAGCGGCACTCCCGGGCCGGGTGTTTGTCTTCGCGACAGCCGAAGGGGACCTTGCCGCCACGGTCGTGGCGCGGGAGGACGACACAGTCGTCCTGGAGTTCGAGCGGCCGTTCGACCCCGCAACCGCCGGGAGCGTGCCTTTGCCGCCCTACATCAAGCAGTATCGTGGCGACCCTGAGCGCTATCAGACCGTCTATGCGCGCAACGCCCGCAGCGCCGCCGCTCCGACCGCCGGGTTGCACTTCACGCCGGAGTTGCTCGAACGGCTGCGCCTGGCCGGAATCGAGCGGGCGAGCGTCACGCTCGAAGTCGGTCCAGGCACCTTCAAACCGGTCACGGTGGACGACCCGCGCGACCACCATCTGCACGCCGAGCACGTGACCCTGCCGGCCTCGGCGGCGGCCCAAGTCGCGGACGCGAAAGAAGCTGGCAGGCGGATCGTGGCGGTTGGAACAACGGTCGTCCGGACGCTGGAGCACGTCGCGCGCGAACGCGGGCGGATTGAGGCATATGACGGCTGGACGAGCCTTCGCATCCTGCCGGGCGACGCGTTCCAGGTGATCGACGTGCTGATTACGAACTTCCACCTGCCCAGGTCGACATTGCTCATGCTCGTCTGCGCGTTCGCCGGCGCCCGTTTCGTGCTCGACGCCTACCACGAGGCCGTTCGCGAGCGATACCGGTTCTACAGCTTCGGCGACGCCATGCTCATCCTGCCCTGACGTTGCGGCCCGGAAGCGACCAGCGGCCGTCCGCGCGCTCGACGAGGAGGCCGTCACGGGCAAGGGCGGCGAGGTACTGCTCGGCGCGTGCCGCATGCAGCGGCGGCAGGAGACCGGCAATCTCGCCGGACGAGAGCGACTCAGCGCTGCGGAGAGCGTCGACGATTCGCCCACGGGCGAACCGGGCCGTCGCTTCGAATCGAACCGCGAGCGCTTGACCGGCAGTGCCTCGCGGGCTTCCCGCGAGCCGCCATCTGCAACGGCCGGCGAGCGGGCAAGTGCGGCAGGACGGGTCGCGTGGTGTGCAAACGATCGCGCCGAGGTCCATCAGGGCAAGGTTGTGGTCACGAGCGTTCGTTGTGGGGAGGAACTGCTTCGCGAGAACGTCAACTTCGACGGGTCGCGTTTCGCGAGCAAACTCGAATCCCGCGAGCAGCCGCACGAGGACACGAGCAATGTTGGTGTCCGCCACAGGCGCCGGGAGATCACACGCGAACGAAAGCACCGCGTTCGCCGTGTACGGTCCAATCCCCGGGAGTGCGAGCAGGCCGGCAAGCGAGAGCGGAAGCCGGCCTGCGTGGCGCTCGACCACCTGGCGCGCGAGGCGATGGAGGCTGAGCGCTCGCCGGTTATACCCAAGCCCTCCCCACGCCTCGATGACCTCAGCCGGCGTGGCGCCTGCCAGCGACTCGAACGACGGCCATCGCTCCAGCCACCGGAGAAAGTACGGAACCACCCGCGCGACCTGCGTTTGCTGCAGCATCACCTCGGAGACGAGGATGGCGTACGGGTCGCGCGTCAGCCGCCATGGGAGGTCATGGCGGCCGTGCACCGCGTACCAGCGCCGAAGGGCGTGTCGGAGTTCCGCGAGCTCGCCGGCGCCCGCGGCTTCGCCGGCAGTGCTACTCGTCGAAGTCGTCGTCCTCTTCGTCCTCTTCCTCGGCCTGCGCGGCGATCGAAGGCACGAGCGCGATCTCGCGGCCTTCCTTGCCCTTCCTTGGCGGCGGCACGGCCTTCAATGACTCGACGAGCGCCTTGAGCTGGTCCGCGCTCGCTCCGTCGCGCGCGATGAC
>JAKALX010000127.1 GCA_021823905.1 Chloroflexota bacterium
CGAAACCGGCGGCCTGCGTCTCTTCATCGACCCGCGGACCGCGCGCTACGCCAACGGCATCCGCATCCATTACGAATACCGGGGCCCCGATGTCAGCGGCCTCCAGTTCCTCAACCCGAATCCGCTCTGGCTCGACGAGCGCGAGTTACAGATCCAGGACATCTTCGACAACCACATCAACCCGGCGATCGCTGCCCACGGCGGCTGGGTGACGCTGATCGCCGTCGAGGGGACGACCGCGTACGTTCAGCTCGGCGGCGGCTGCCAGGGTTGCGGCCAGGCCGATGTCACCCTCAAACAGGGCATCGCCGCCACGATCCTCGAGGAGGTCGAAGGGATCGAACGCGTGGTCGA
The DNA here is from genome assembly GCA_021823905.1 of Chloroflexota bacterium. Lineage (GTDB taxonomy): Bacteria > Chloroflexota > Dehalococcoidia > Tepidiformales > Tepidiformaceae > JAKALX01. The sequence continues at coordinate 355 of JAKALX010000127.1, forward strand.
CGAGACCGACCACGACGCGGGCGAGAACCCCTATTTCAAGCCGTCGAAGAAGTAGCAGGCGTCGCATGACGCCGCGCATCCTCCTCGTCTCGACCTATGAGATGGGCCACCAGCCGCTGGGCCTCGCCTCGGCCGCGGCCGCGCTCCGGATCGCCGGATACGAAGTCGCCTGCCGCGACATTTCCGTCGAGCCGCTGCCTCCGGACCTCGTCGCGTCAGCCGGGCTGGTCGGCATCTCGGTTCCTATGCACACCGCTGCACGGCTCGGGATCGCAGTGGCGCGGCGCGTGCGAGAGCTGAACCCGCAAGCGCACGTCGCGTTCTACGGTCTCTACGCCACGCCGCTGGCCGAGGTGCTCCGGACAGCGGGGCTGGCCGGCAGCGTCGTCGGCGGCGAATACGAAGCCGGCCTTGTGCGGCTCGCGGACGCACTGGCGGCTGAGGACCAACCTTGCGCCGTTGACCTTGCCTTCGAACGCCAGGACTACCCGGTCCCGGACCGCAACGGCCTCCCTCCGCTCGATCAGCACGCTCGACTCAGCGTCGGCGGCGAGCTCCGGCTTGCCGCGTACGTCGAGGCGACGCGCGGCTGCGCCCACACCTGCACCCATTGCCCGATTACCCCCGTCTACGGCGGCCGGCTGCGCCTGGTCCAACCGGAGGTTGTCCTGGCGGACATCGATCAGCAGGTCGCGATGGGCGCGCGCCACATCACCTTCGGCGACCCGGACTTCCTCAACGCGGTCCCGCACTCGCTGGCGATCGTCCGTGAGCTCGGCCGCCGTCACCCGGGGGTGACTTTCGACGCGACGATCAAGGTCGAGCACCTGGTCGAGCATGAGGCGCTGCTGCCGGGCCTACGCGACGCCGGCTGCCTCTTCATCACCTCGGCTTTCGAATCGACGAACGACGCGATCCTGGGACGGCTGGAAAAGGGGCATACGCGGGCGCACATGGAACGCGCGCTGGCGTTCGCCGAGCGGGCAGGCTTGACCATCCGCCCAACCTGGGTGGCGTTCACGCCCTGGACAACCGCGCGCGATTACCTCGACCTGCTAGCGTTCGTCGCGGAGCACGGGCTCGTGGGCAACGTGCAGTCGGTGCAATTCGGATTGCGGCTGCTGCTGCCGCCGGGATCGCCGCTGGTGCCGGTGCTCGCAAGCGACGGCCTCCTCGGGCCGTTCGACGACAACGGCCTGACGTTCACCTGGAAGAACCCGGACCCGCGGATGGACGCGTTGCAGCGGGAGGTGGCAGCGATCGTCGAAGCGGCGGCAGCGGCCCACGACCACGACGCCGGCGTGCCAGCGGAAATCACGCTCGCGAAGGTGCGGCAGGCCGCCTATCGCGCGCTCGAGGGCCGCGACGCGCCACCCGTTGCCACGCGGCCAGCGAAGGCCGTTCCCGGCCTGACGGAATCCTGGTTCTGCTGAGCGGAGCCAACCCCGGAGCAGTTCGCTCCGCTCCATTGACGCCGCCGGCCACAGTTCGCATACTTCCGAACATGTGTGCGCATACGGCCCTGAAACGTGGTTAAGCCGCCTCCGGCGTACCCCGTGCCGGCGGTGCGGCGGATCCCCGCGGAGCTCGTCGCGCAGCGGATCGTCTCCGAGCTGCAGGCGAAGCCGACCGACACGGTCGTCCGCCGCGTCGAGGGGCGCGACGCGCGCTTCGCGGACTGGCCGGAGGCGCTCGACGAGCGGCTCGTGGCGGCGCTCAAGCGGCGGGGGATCGAGCGGCCGTACACGCACCAGGCGAAAGCGATCGGCCATGCGCTCGCGGGTGAGAACGTCGTGGTCGTGACGCCCACCGCTAGCGGCAAGACGCTCTGCTACAACGCGCCGGTCCTCTCAAGCATCCTCAAGGATCCGTCGACGCGCGCCATGTACCTGTTCCCGACGAAAGCGCTCGCGCAGGACCAGCTCGACGAGCTGCACGGACTTTTTACGGACCTCGGCGAGGACGTGCGGACCTTCACCTACGACGGCGACACGCCCGCCGACGCGCGCAGGGCGGTACGCCAGGCCGGTCACATCGTCCTGACGAACCCGGATATGCTGCACACCGCTATCCTTCCCCACCACACGAAATGGGTGCAGCTCTTCGAAAGCCTGGACTACGTCGTCCTCGACGAGCTGCACACCTACCGCGGCGTCTTCGGGAGCCATCTCGCGAATGTCCTCCGGCGGCTGCGGCGGATCTGCCAGTTCTACGGCTCGGACCCGACCTTCATCCTCTGCTCGGCGACGATCGCGAACCCGGGCGAGCTGGCGCAGGCCCTGGTCGGTGACGACGTGGAGCTGGTCGACGACAACGGGGCGCCGGCCGGGGAGCGCGTCGTCGTCATCCATAACCCCCCGGTCGTCAACCGCGAGCTCGGCATCCGCCAGTCCTCGATCAAGTCGGCGCGGGACATCGCGGGGAAGCTCATCCGCTCGGGCGTGCAGACGATCGTCTTCGCGCCGAGCCGGGTGCGGGTCGAGCTGCTGCTGACGTACCTCCGCGAGACGCTTCGCAACAAACCCGGCGACCCGGAGCGCGTGGCCGGCTACCGCGGCGGCTATCTGCCGAACGAGCGTCGGGCCATCGAACGGGGCCTTCGCGACGGCACGATCCGCGGCGTCGTCGCGACGAACGCGCTCGAACTCGGGATCGACATCGGCGGCCTCGGCGCCAGCGTTGTCGTCGGCTATCCGGGGGCGCTGGCCAGCCTCTGGCAGCAGTTCGGGCGCGCCGGGCGGACGCAGGAGACCTCGCTTTCCGTGCTGGTGGCGTCTTCGAACCCGCTGGACCAGTACGTCGCGACCCACCCGGAGTTCGTCTTCGAACGCAGCGTCGAACGCGGCCTGATCGACCCGGACAACCTGTTCATCCTCGGGAGCCACCTGAAGTGCGCGGCCTTCGAGCTGCCGTTCACCGTCGGCGAAGCGTTCGGGGCGCACACGGACGAGCTGCTCGACATCCTCTACGAGGAAGGCGTGCTCCAGAAGGCGAACAACCGCTACCACTGGATGAGCGAAGCGTACCCCGCGGAGCAGGTTTCGCTGCGCACGGCGAGCACGGACAACTTCGTCATCATCGAGCAGGGGCCGCAGCCGAAAGTGATCGGCGAGTGCGACCGGCCCAGCGCGCCCCTGCTCATCCACGAGGACGCGATCTACATCCACCGAGGGCAGCAGTACCAGGTCGAATACCTCGACTGGGACGACAAGAAGGCCTACGTCACGCCGGTCGCGGTCGACTACTACACGGACGCGCAATTGGCGGTCGAGCTCAAGGTCCTGGACAGCTTCCAGCAGGAGGGCGCGGCGGCCGGGTCGCACGAGATGGGCGAGGTGGCGATCACCTTCCTCGCCACGATCTTCAAGAAGGTGAAGCTGCACACGCACGAGAACGTCGGCTGGGGGAAGATCGCGATCCCCGAGGAGAATCTGCACACGACGGCCTATTGGCTGAGCTTCGACGAGCCTGCAACGAGCGGGCTCGGCCGGGAGGAGATCGCCGCCGGCCTCCAGGGGATCGCACACCTGGCCCGCAACCTGGCGCCGATCTATTGCCTCTGCGATCCGCGCGACGTCGGCGGCGAGACGCACGTCCGCTCGCCGTACAACGAGCTGCCGACGGTCTTCCTCTACGACGCCGTCCCGGGCGGCGTCGGCCTCGCGGAGAAGCTGTTCGAGGTGCGCAACGACCTGGCGGAAGCCTGCCTGGCCTTGGTCCAATCGTGCGACTGTCCGAACGGCTGCCCCGGTTGCGTTGGTCCCCAGGTAGAGAGCCGGAGCCCGGCGAAAGCGGCGGCGAAGCGGATGCTTGAGCGTCTCCGGGGCTAACGAGGCGCTGGAAGCGCCCAATCGATCCCGAGCACGATCAGGATGGCCTCCTCGATGCGCTGTAGCGTCTCGGGCGAGACGGAACCCCAGCGCCGGCCGAATCGGGCCTCTGAGAGTGCGCGAATCTGGTCCGCGAGGGCGACGGAATCGACGGCGAGGCCGCCGTCGGGTGTGGAGACCACGACGTGATACGGCAGAAGCTGGCGGCCCTCTTTCATCGTTGTCAGCGGGACAACGAGCGCCTGGCGCCGCGTCGCATTCACCGAGTCGCGTGTCATCACGATGACCGGGCGCGTCCCGCCTTGCTCCGAGCCTTCGACCGGCTCGAGACGAGCGCTGTAGACCTCACCGCGCCTCACTCGCATGGATACGGTCCACAATCCTCATCCAGCTTCAGCCACTCGTCGCGATCAGCGGCCTCGAAGTCCTTCATCACTTCTTGTTCCATTGCGAGAAGAGCCGGATCGGAGGACGCGGCGAGGATCTGGCGGTCGATCTCCTCGCTCCGGCGGCGGCGGAGCTCACGCTCGAGCGCTTCGTTCAGGAGCTCATTGCGGCTCTCCGCGCGGCCCTCGGCAATTTCGCCGTCAACGAAGGCGAGCAGGTCGGCCGAAAGCGCGACCGTCGTCCTGATCGTCCGTCGCCGAGACGCATTTCTGATGCTCATTCCGATGTCTCCAGCGACAGCATACTGAGCATCGCCCAGGTATGCGAGACTTCAGCGTCCACGCAGCGCGGATCGGTGCTCCGGCTGGAACCAAAAAACCCCCGGCGATCGGCCGGGGGTTTCGAACGGCATCTCGATGCTGCTAGAAGATGTTCTTCTGCGGCTGATCGCCCTGCGCTGGCGGCGCCGCTGGCTGCTGCGCGGGGGGCGGCGCGTACTGTTGCTGGGGCGGCTGGACCTGGGCCTGAGCCTGCTGCTGCTTCTGCTCGTCTTCGTCCTTGATCGCCCTGCGGAACTCCTTCACGGAGCTGCCAAGGTCGCGGCCAAGGCCGCTCAGCTTCCCGACGCCGAAAAGGAGCACGATGATGATGCCGATGATGATGAGCTCGGGCGCTCCCAGGGTTCCGAACATAGCCTGACTCTCTTTCGCGAACTTCGTGCGCGAGCCCGCAAGCCAATGGTACAGGAATTCTCATTCCCGCGATCCGTTCCGTCTTAACCGGCGGTATGTTACCCGATGCGCTCGACGAAGACGTCCATCACCCCGCCGCAGATCTTGTCGTCTCCGTCGGTCGGCTCGGTGAGGTCAACGGTCACGATCCGGGCGCGGCCGTCCTGCAATACGTCCATCGCCTCCTGCCAGACCTCGGCTTCACCGCAGCCGCCGCCGATGGTGCCAAAGAAGGAGCCGTCGTGACGAACCACCATCTTCGCGCCGGTCTTCCGCGGCGTCGAGCCACGCGTCCGAGCCACCGTGGCGAGCACGACCGGCTGCTGCTTCTCGATCGCCGTGGCGATCTCGCGGTAAATCTCGTCCTGCATGGAACGATCGTCGCAGGACCGCGACCGCTTCGCAAGCAGAGGTACGGGTTCGGCAACTGAACTTGATCAGGCCATCCTGTGCCCCTGCGATTGGCGGTATGATCCTGCGACCACTGGGAAGAGGAATGCCACGATGGACGACGAGGTCGGGAGAGCGTTGCTGGACCAGGCGCCGGACGCCGTAATCTTCGCTGGGGCCGACGGGTTGATCTCCTACTGGAACGAGGCGGCCGAGCGCGTCTTCGGGTTTTCAGCCGGCAAAGCAGTCGGGCAGAGCCTCGACCTGATTATCCCCGAGCAGTTTCGCGAGGCGCACTGGAAGGGGTTCGACCACGCGCTCAAACAGGGCGACACGAAGTATCGTGGCGAGGCCCTGGCGACGCGCGCGGTCCGAGCTGATGGCGAGACCATCTACGTCGAGCTGAGCTTCGCCATCGCCAAGGATCGAAACGGCAAGGTGATCGGCGCGCTCGCGATGGCTCGGGACATAACCGTGAGATTCAACCGGGACCGCGAGATGCGGCGCAAGCTGCGGGAACTCGAAGCCCAGCAAAACGCCGGCTGACAAGAAACCGGGTGAGCCCGGCGCGAGGTAGTTTGTGGACTCCATTGACAGGCGGCTCGAAGGGCGCGTGGCGCTGGTAACTGGAGGCGGCCGCGGCATTGGGAAGGCAATCGCGATCGCATTTGCCCGGGCCGGCGCCAGCGTCGCGGTGACAGCGCGCTCCGAAGCCGAACTCAACGCGACCGCGCGGACTATCCGCGCTGCGGGAGGGCGATGCCTGGCCGTCGCCGGCGACGTGACCTCGCCTGCAGACGTCGATCGGGTGGTCCTTGGGGCAGCCGCCGAGCTTGGGCCGATCGACGTTCTCGTCAACAACGCCGGTGCCGTCGGGGAGTTCGCCACGCCATGGGCGTCGGACCCTGATGTTTGGTGGCGCACCATGGAGGTCAACGTGCGCGGCCCCATGCTATTCACCCGTGCGGTGCTGCCGGCGATGGTCGCTCGCGCTCAAGGGCGGGTGATCAACATTGGCAGCTACGTGGGGATCCGGCCGACACCGGACAACGTCGCCTACGCGACCAGCAAAGCAGCCCTGGCCCGCTATACCGACAGCCTTGCCGCGGCCGTTTCCGGAGATGAAATTAGCGTCTTCGTTGTCAGTCCCGGTTTGGTGCGGACCGAGATGGCCGAGCAGATCCCAGGCGTCCAGGAATTCCCTGAAGAAGCCTGGGTGCCCGTCGAGAGCGTTTCGGCGTACGTTCTGCGACTCGCCTGTGGAGACGCGGACGTTCTCACGGGGCGCTTCCTGCACGTGGCCGCGGATGATCTCGACGAGCTGCTTGCCAGCGAGGGAGTCATCCGGGAGCAAGGACTGCATCAGTTGCGGCTGCTCACGCGAGATGGGCCGGCAGATTGACGATGACGGCGCCGGTTGCGCTCAGACCGCCCGCCCGCGGAGGCGATCGTTCGGCCCGGGCGTCGCGATCAGCATGTCGAGGATCTGCTGCCAGTAGTGGCTCAGTGTGTACTGGCCCGCCAGCGACGCCGCCACCGCGACGCCGACGATGATCCAGTCGCCAACGGGAACCGGCGTGAAATCGAAGAAATGACGGAGCGGTGGCGAGTAGACCGTGAAGAACATCGCGGCGAGCAGCGCGCCCGCGAGGGCGGTGGTAAGCACGGGCCGCGTGAGACTCCGCCAGGACGCCCCTTCGAAGCCCAGCACCTCGACCACGTAGAACAGCCCCGTGACGCCAAGAGTCAGCGAGACGAGCGTGCGCGCCTCCTCGATCCCTCGGTCCAGCAACCCCTGGACGAGCAGGTGGACGATGATCGCCGAGGCCGCGAGCGCGAGCGACGCGGGCAACGCCCACCTCAGCACGTTCCGTGTAAAATCGCGGCCCGCCTCGGGTGGCGGCACGCTGATCGAGATGAAGACCGCCGGGATGCCCAGCGTCAGGAGCGCGGTCACCGATCCCTGGCGCGGCAGGAACGGGTAATCCAGGCCCAGCATGTTCGTCGCCACGATCAGGATGTAGGCGTACAGACTCTTCGCGATGAACAGCTTGCTCAGTCGGGCAGTGTTTCCGAGCACGGCCGTCGCCTCCTTCGCGCCCTTGATCAGCGCCTCGAATGAGTCGTTCAGCAGCACGATCCCGGCAACCGCGCGAGCCGTCGCCGTTCCCGAGGCCATCGCCACCGCGATGTCCGCCGCCCGCAACGCCTGTACGTCGTTGGCGCCGTCGCCGCACATCGCGACGAAGTGCCCCTGCTCGCGCAGGTCGGTCACAATCCTCGCCTTGAGCGCGGGCGTGATCCGGCCGAAGACGCTGTTCGCGTCGACCGCTTCGCGGAACTCGTCGTCGTCCATCGCTTCCAGCTCCGCCCCGGAGATGACGCCGCCTTTGGTCTTGATCCCGAGCTGCGCGAGCAAGGAGGCAACGGTGTGCGGGTTGTCGCCGCTGATCAGCTTCGGCTCGATCCCCAGCCGGTCCATCATCCCGAACGCGGACTTCACCTCTGGCCGGAGGACGTCGCCGAGCGTGACGAGCGCGAGCGGGCGAACGCCGGTCATCGCCACGCCGAAGTCCGGCAGCGCCGAAGCCTCGGCAAACACAACGCCGCGGAGACCGCTTTCCGCCGCCTGCTCGTAGAAGGCGCGCAAGCCCGCTTCGTCGTCAGCCATGGGAAGCACCGTCTCCGGCGCCCCCAGGACGAACACGCGCGACTCGCCGCCAGCCTCGAGGCGCATTGCGCTCCAGCGGCGCTCGGAATTGAACGGTACGTTCCCGTTCGGCTTTGCGCCGTTCGACTGTTTGCCGAGCGCCTCCGCCAGCGCGCCGGCCGTCTTGCTCTCGGTCGCGCTCGCGACCACGAAGGCGGCGAGCCAGGGCAGGTAGCCGGCCATCCCCTCGACCCACCCCACGTCGTGCAACGTCAGCCGGTTGGCCGTGATCGTGCCCGTCTTGTCGAGACAGATGACGTCGACGTAGTTCAGCGCCTCCACGGCGTTGATGTCCTGGACAATGGCGCCGGCTCGCGACACACGAACCGCGCCCACCGCGAAGGCCACGGTCATCCCAAGCAGCAGGCCGGTCGGCACGACCGTGGTCACTGTCGCTGTCGTGGCCCTTATCGCCGCGGCGATCCCCCGCGCCTCGAGGTTGTACGAGATCAGCAACATCACCGCCAGCACCGCCGTGACGGTGAGCAGCACCCGCAGGATGCGTTTGAACCGCAGTTGCAGCGGCGTCGAGCGGCGGACGAGCTTCCGCGCGTCCGCTGTCAGCCGAACGGCGTAGGCTTCCACGCCGACGTGCTCGGCCGTGTAATAACAGTCGCCAGCCGTGCAAAAGCTGCCCGAGCGAAGCTCGTCTCCCGGGCCGTGGCGCACCGAGTCGGACTCGCCGGTCAGCAGCGACTCGTCGACTTCCGCCGTGCGCTCGACCACGTGCCCGTCGGCGACAACCTGGTCGCCTTGCTTCAGATGGATCAGATCGCCCTG
>JAKALX010000128.1 GCA_021823905.1 Chloroflexota bacterium
CCGGGGTGTACGCACGATATGGCCTCATGACCAAAATGATCATGAGTCTATACCTTACGGGCCACTAAACCGGCAGACTCCTAGCGAGGCAGCTTGACGCTGTAGATCGCGCCCAGCAAATCGAGAAAGGCCGCCATCGGTCCCGACTGCGGCTTGTTGCGCCGGTACATCACGGCGATGTCCCGCTCGACCGGCTCCGCCGCCTCGATATGCACCTTGTGCAGCGTTCCCAGGCGAATCTCGCGCTCAACCGAGACCTCTGGCAACAGGGCGATGCCGAGGTTCGACTCGACCATCTTCTTCGTCGCCTCGATCGAGTCCAGTTGCATCTGCTGGTGGGGCACGACGCCCAGCTCGCGAAAGAGCCCGAGGATCATCCCGTAGTAGCCCGAATCCCGGTCGAAGAGGATGAGCGATTCTTCCGCCAGGTCGTCGACCGGCACGGCGCCGGCCTTCGCGTAGCGGTGCTGCGACGAAACCACCAGCACCAGCTCGTCGTGGTAGAGGACGACTGTGCGCACGTCGGGGTGGTTGATCGGGCGTCCGAAGCCGATCTGGACGTCGTCGTCCAGCACCATCTGCAGCACTTCGTCGGAGTGGCCGGTGCGGACGAGTACGTCAACGCCCTCGTGGTTGTCACAGAACGCTTTCAACAGGCGGGGGAGCACGTAGGTTCCGACGGCGGGGGCGGTGCCAATCATCAGGCGGCCGGCGGTGCCGTCCCGCGTCCCTTCGAGCACCATCAGGCCGTCGTTGAGGGTTCGCAGCACGCGCTGAGCGTATGGGAGGAACGAGCGCCCGGCGTCGGTGAGCTTCACCCCCCGGCCCATGCGCTCGAACAACGCCTGGCCAACCTCGCGCTCGAGGGACTGGATGCGGTTGCTGAGGGAAGGTTGGGCGACATTGAGGAGCTCGGCGGCGCGGCTAAAGCTGCCGCAATCCGCCGCAGCGATGAAGGCATCCAATTGTGCGAGTTCCAAGGGATAGCTCACCCGGCTGCCATAGTGAGGCGCTATGGGTGAGCATACGCGGTTGCCGAGCCATAGGCTAGCTCTTGGTATCCATCGGCAAGCTAATTAAAATAACGGCCCATCACCCAGGCCCACACATCGCGGCCAGTGAGCATCCCGGCCAGCTCGCCGTCTCGAACGATCGGCATGTGGCGGAAGCCTCCGACGCCCATCTTGTTGAGCGCTGCGGCCATCGGGTCGTCCTCGCGCAACACAGCCGGGTCGGGTGTCATGTATGCCTCGACCGGGTCGTCAAGGCGCTCGGGGGTGCCCGCGATCTTCTTGAGCACGTCGCGCTCTGTGAAGATCCCCACGATCGCCAGGCCGGCCAGTACCACAACGGCGCCGCCAGCGTCCGCGGCCATCAACGCGACGGCTTCGCGGACCGTCGATCCCGCCTGGAGCGAGCGGGCGGGCGAGATGCGCACCGACCCGATCGGCAGCGCCAATTCGCTCTCACTGGCGAGCTGCGAGGCCGGCGGGACATCGAGGCTGGAGAGGTCCGCCATGCAGTTCTCGCAGGTGTCGGTACCCTCGATGTTTTCGGCCCCGCAACTGGGGCAAACCACGACATTCGACTGACCGATCGCCATCGTCACCTCCACCAGCACGCCGGAGCCTGAGCTGCGCTTGCAAACGCGTTGAGCAGGCTAACTTACTTCCCAGGTCTCGCCGCTCCGGAGCAGCGCGTCGAAGTCGGGCTTCTCCTTCGCTTTCGCGGCGTCGACCTGCTTCTGGACCAGCTCGTCGTAGGTGGGCGCTTCGACCGAACGAAACACTCCGATGGGCACCGGGTAATTCGGATAGTCCATGCCAACCAGTATGTTCGCCAGCAGCGGGTTTGCCATCGTCGCGTCGTGGACGATGAGTCCGTCGTCACTCTCGGCGTCGTGGACAACCTCGGGGGTGAAGCCGTTCAGCCGGATTCCGTGCTCGCGGTTGTTCCCGAAGCGCATCGGCTTGCCGTCTTCCAGGAAGAGCATCCGCTCCTGGCGGACATCCTTCTCGGCGAAGGCCGCGTAGGCGCCGTCGTTGAAGATGTTGCAGTTCTGGTAGACCTCGACAAACGAGATGCCCTTGTGCTGCGCCGCCTTGAAAAGCGTCTCCTCGAGGTGCTTCGTGTCGCGATCGACCGAGCGGGCGACGAACGTTGCCCCGGCCGCCAGGGCGATGCGAATTGGATTCAGGGGCTGCTCGGTCGTGCCGTACGGCGACGACTTCGTGACTTTGCCGAACTCCGACGTTGGCGAGAACTGTCCCTTCGTCAACCCGTAGATGCGGTTGTTGAAGAGAACGACTGTCAGATCGATGTTGCGGCGCATTGCGTGCAGCAGGTGGTTGCCACCGATGCTCAGGCCGTCGCCGTCGCCGGTGACGACGAACACCTTGAGCTCTGGACGCGCGGTCTTCAGGCCGCTCGCGATGGTCAGGGCGCGGCCATGGATCGAATGGAATCCGTAGGTCTCGACGTAGTAGGGAAAGCGGCTCGAGCAGCCGATGCCGCTGATGAAGACGATGTTCTCTTTCGCGACATGGAGCTCGGGAAGCATCTTCTGCATCTGGGCGAGGATCGAATAGTCGCCGCAGCCCGGGCACCAGCGCACCTCCTGATCGGACACGAAGTCCTTCCGCGTGAGAACCGGGAGGTCACCGGCGAGGAGGCCGTTGGCGCTGACAGTGCTGGTCATGAACTACCCTCCCGACAGGGCGCTGCCCTGTGGAAAATCGAGGACATAGGGACCGCGGAGCCCCAGCACCTCGTCGATCTTGCCCTGGATCTCGCGGATCTTGAACGGCTGACCGGAGATCTTGTTGAACGGCACGGCGTCCACCAGGAACATGCCGCGGATGAGGAGCGAGAGCTGGCCTGTGTTGAGCTCGGGGATGAGCACCTTCTTGTAGCTCCGCAGCACGCTCTCGATGTTCGCGGGGAATGGGTTCAGGTAGCGCAGGTGCGCGGAGGCGACGCTCTTGCCCTGGCTTCGCGCTGCTTCCACCGCGCTCGAAATGGCCCCGTAGGTACCGCCCCAGCCGAGAACCAGCAGCTCTCCTTCGGACGGCCCGGAAACCTCGAGCGGCGGGATGTCGCGCGTCATGTTGGCAACCTTGCCCATGCGCGCGAGCGTCATCTCGTGGTGATTGCGGGGATCGTAACTGATGTCGCCGTTCTGTCCGGACTTTTCGAGACCGCCGATGCGATGCTCGAGCCCCTTCTGACCGGGAACGGCCCATGTCCGGGCGCCGGTCTCGGGGTTGCGCAGGTAGGGCTGCCAGCCCTCCACCGGCTTCGCGTATTCCCAGTCGAGCTTCGGGATATCCGAGAGCGACGGGATGCGCCACGGCTCGGAACCATTCCCCAGGTAGCCGTCGCTGAGAAACACGACGGGCACCATGTACTTCAACGCCAGGCGAAACGCCTCGATCGCCATCATGAAGCAGTCGGCAGGCGTACAGGGCGCCACGATCGCGACGGCCGAGTCGCCGTTGCGTCCGAACATCGCCTGGAGGAGGTCGGACTGCTCGGTCTTGGTCGGCATGCCCGTGCTCGGTCCCGCACGCTGCACGTCGATGACGACGAGCGGAAGCTCGGTCATCACGGCGAGATTCAGTGCCTCGCTCTTAAGCGCGAGGCCCGGACCGCTGGTACCCGTCAGCGCGAGATGGCCACCGTAGGCCGCGCCGATGGCCGCGCCGATGGCCGCGATCTCGTCTTCGGCCTGGAACGTCTTCACGCCGAACGACTTCAGCTTGGAAAGCTCGTGCAGCACGTCCGAGGCCGGCGTAATCGGGTAGCTGCCGTAGAACAGCGGCAGTCCCGACAGGATGGACGCCGCGACGAATCCGAGCGCGGTCGCTTCGTTTCCGCTGATATGGCGGTAAGTCCCCGGGCGGACGGTTGCCGGGGCGACTTCGTAGCGGGTGTGAAAGACCTCGGTGGTCTCGCCAAAGGCATGGCCGGCGTAGAGCGCGCGGAGGTTCGCGTCGAGCGTCTCGGGCGAGCGGCCGAAGCGCTCTTCTGCCCACTTCACCGTCGTATCCAACGGCCGGCCGTAGAGCCAGAGGATCAGCCCGAGCGCGTAGAAGTTGCGCGACTTGAACTTGCCGGCCGCGTTCAGGGGCAGCCCTTCAAGCGCGAGCTCGTTCTGGCGCGTGATGTGGATGGCCACAACCTGGAAGCCGCGGAGGGAGCCGTCCTCGAGCGGGTTCGAAGTGTACGCTGCCTTCTTCAGGTTCGCCGGGTTGAATTCGTCCTCGTCGACGATCAGCAAGCCGCCAGGGACGAGGTCGCCGAGGTTTGTCTTGAGGGCCGCCGGGTTCATAGCGACCAGCACGTCGGGCTGGTCACCGGGGGTACGAATATCGGAACTGGAAAACGACAGTTGAAAGCCGGAAACACCTGGCAGAGAACCGGTAGGGGCCCGGATTTCAGCCGGATAGTCCGGCAGCGTGGCGATGTCGTTCCCGAAGACGGCCGTCGTCCGCGTGAACTGGGTGCCCGTGAGCTGCATCCCATCGCCGGAGTCGCCAGCGAAACGGATCGTGACGCGGTCGAGTTCTTCGACGACGTGCTCGGGCGGGGAGTGCATTTCCGTGGTCATGAGGCCGTTGCTAACCACCCTCTGGTCTCTCCATCACCTGGTGAGGGCGTGGAGGCAAATTGAGGACTTCCTCGGGATACGCTTCGGCAAGATGCGTGAGCAGGTCGCCAAGCCGGATCAAGCCGGCGATTCGCCCGTCTTCGACGACGGGAAGCGTGCGGTAGTGGTGCTGCTGCATAATCGCTACCGCCTCGCCGACCGTCCGCGCCGGATCGACCGTGCGGGGGTTCCTGGTCAGCAAGCCGGCGTCGAGCGGCTGGTTCCAGTCGAAGCCGTCCTCCATGCATTTCGTCAGAACGTCGCGTTCGGTGAAGATGCCGGCGAGCCGCCCGCCTTCAACGGCGAGGACGCAGGATCGCGAACCGTCACGCATGAGAGCGACCGCGGCCCGTACAGGTGTCGAGGGAGACACAAACACCGGCTCTTCGAGCGGGAGCTCCTGCAGCGGCTGGTTCACGAACCGGCTGAGTCGCGAACGGTCCATCGATCCCCTGATCTGGCTGCAAACTTGGGCGACGCATTCCTTGAGCCGCTCAGCCCAACATGATCCGAGTGTACCCCTTCGCCAGCGCTTGTGCAGCGTCAGGCGTCATAGACTGTTGTAATAGCAATCAGCGTTGCAGCCGTACCCGGCGTCCGGCCGGCTCAACTTCCCGCGAGGCGTACGAGCGTGCGCCCGCGGACGCGGCCTTCAAGAATGGACGCGGCGACGGGCTGGATCCCGTCAAGCCCGGTCTCGACGGCGATTGACTCCAGGAGGCCGTGGGGCTTGAGATCCGCCGCCAGCCGCTGCCAGACCGTCAGGCGCCGCTCCATCGGACATTGGACTGAGTCGATCCCAAGCAGGTTCACGCCGCGCAGGATGAAGGGGAGCACCGTCGTACTCACGGCGGTCCCGCCGGCTAGCCCCGAAAGCGCGATCGAACCGCCATACTTCGTCGAACGCACCAGATATGCGGTCGTCGCACCGCCCACCGGATCGACGGCGGCCGCCCAGCGCTCGGACTCGAGCGGTCGCGTGCTCTCGGCGCTCACGTCGGCGCGAGAGAGGATTTCGCTGGCGCCCAGGTCCCGCAAGAACTGATGCTCGGTCTCCTTGCCGGTGCTCCCCGCGACGGTGTACCCGAGCTGCGCGAGCATGCTCACGGCGGTGCTGCCCACGCCCCCGGTGGCGCCGGTGACCAGCACCGTTCCGTTGCCCGGCCGCAGGCCGTTGTTCTCGAGCGCCTCGATGGAAAGGGCGGCGGTCAGGCCGGCCGTGCCGATCGCCATCGCCTCCTTCGTCGTCAGACCGGCGGGGAGCGGCACCACCCAGTCACCGGGCACCCGCGCCAGCTCGGCGAACCCACCAGGATGGGCGACGCCAAGGTCGAAGCCGGTCACCAGCACCTTCTGGCCGGTCCGGAAGCGGCCGTCGGTTGAGGTGGTCACCTCGCCAGCAAGGTCGATGCCCGGGACCATCGGGAACGAGCGGAGAATCCGCCCGGCGGGAGTAAGCGCGAGCCCGTCCTTGTAGTTCACGCTCGACCACTCCACGCGGATCGTCACCTCGCCAGGAGGAAGGTTCGCTTCGTCCAGGACCCGAACTTCGACGTTGTAGCGATCGTCCACACGATCGACAACCAGGGCGCGATAGGACATGGCTGCAGCTCCACGGCGTGATGCGCTAAGCGTGCCCGCGCTTCTGTGTTGAAGCAATGCGGCGCAGGGGCTCAGGGAAACGGCGGCACGCCGGCTGCCGTTCCCCAATCCCAAATCACAAGCCGAACTTCGAGTATCCTGCCCCGAGCAGCATGGTGATTCACGAATGACGCTCACGTTAGCCAGAGCCCCCGCTGTGGCGGAGTTCCCACGTGCCGGCCATGCCGCCCGCACTGGAAGCCGTCTGCTTATTGTTTCCGACACGCTCGCTCCCGATCCCAACGGAGTCGCGCTCATCGCACTGCGAACGTCGGAGCTCCTGGGCGACCGCGGCCCGGTGCACCTTTTTGGCCCCGCGGGCGCGCACGCCTCCGAGCGAATCACTTACACGGGCGTCAGCCGCTCACCGATTGGGACGGCGGACTTCCGGCTCCCGCGCCCCAGCCTCCGGGAACTGTCTGTTGCGGTTCGCCGATCCGACCGGATCGTTGTTCACACGCTGGGGCCGCTCGGCTGCGCGGCGCTGATTCTGGCCCGCCATCATGGACGGCAGTCGACGCTCTTCCTCCATAACGACTTCTCGCGGCTGGTGTACCACACGCTCGGCGCCCGCTTCGGCTGCGTGACCAGCCGGGCCGCGGCGCTCGTCGAACGCTGGGCGGTGGAAATCGCCACCCGCGTGGTCGCCCCGCGCAGTCTCGGCATGAAACGCAGTGACACCCTGCGCCTCGATCCGCCGCTCTTCCAGGGTCAGCGGCCGGAATCTTCGACCGGCGGGCCCATCGTTGTCGCCTACCATGGCCGCGTGTCGCCCGAGAAGTCGGTGGACAGCATCGTGCGGAGCATCGCCGAAGCCGACCCGGCCCGAAACCGCTTTCGTTTCCGGCTAATCGGCGACGGCAGCCAGCTCAGCCCCACGTTGCGGCTCGCGCGCGAACTCGAACTGAACGTCGAGCACATCCCGTGGTGCGACGAACCGCTCGCCTCGCTGGCGGGCGCGGACATGTACGTCATGGCCTCGCGAACCGAGACGTATTCGATGGCGACGCTCGAGGCGATGGGTTGCGGCGTTCCGATCATCGCCCGCGGTGTCGGCGAGATTCCCGGCTACGTGTCCCACGGCGTGAACGGCATGCTGTTCGAACACGACCGCCAGCTTCCCGCGCTTATCCGGCAGCTCGCGGACGACGGCACGCTTCGCCAGCAATTGGCGGCGCGCGCGCTCACCTCTGCCACGCCCCGTTCGGTCTGGGAGCAGTTCGCCGACGCCGCCTCGCAGTGACGCCACTCCCGGCCTTCTGGTCGGTCCATGACGTCTCACCCGCGACGATTGACCGTGCGGCCGGCCTTGTCGAGCGCCTGGAGCGCGCCGGGATCGCGCCACTGACGATGCTCGTCGTGCCCGCGGGCGACTGGCCCGAAGCGGCGGTCGAACAACTGCGAGCATGGGCCGCGACAGGACATCTCCTCGCCGCTCACGGCTGGACGCACCAGGCAGCCGCCCGTCGCACCCTCGGCCATCGCATCCATGGCTTTCTCCTCTCCCGGGACGCGGCGGAGCACCTCAGCCGATCGGAAGAGGAAGTGGAGAGCATCGTCGAGCGTAGCGCGAGCTGGTTCACGGCGAACGGCCTTCCCGCGCCAAGGTTGTATGCCCCTCCTGCCTGGGCCCGCGGCGCACTCCCGGACCGGCAATTTCACGATCTTGGCTTCGACCTCATCGAAACGCTGACCGGCATCGCCGAGACCGCTACCGGCAAGCGCCGACTGCTGCCGCTCGCCGGGTTCGAAGCGGACACCCGATTTCGTGCGATCTCCGTTCGGGTCCTCAACGCGGGAAACCTCGCGCTCGCTCGCCTTTCGAAGCGTCCCATCCGGATCGCGGTTCACCCTGACGACGATCGACTCCTCCTGAGCCGCCAGCTCGAGGCGTGGATGACGAGGCGCTGGAAACCGCTGCTCCCAACGAACTTCCGGAAGTAGCCATCCAGGGAGGCGCGAGTCCCCGGGTTCAGTCCGCTACGAGAATGATCGTACCCGTCGTCGAAAGGCTCCCCCCGGTGCCGTTGACGATGCACGAGCGGGCCTTGGTCTGCTTGCCGGCGACGCCGTGGACCCCGTCTTCCGCCGTCCCCGAAAGCTGGCGATAGGCTTCGACCAGGAGCTGCATGCCGTACATCCCCGAGTGGTTGAACGACAGCCCGCCGCCGTTGGTGTTGATGGGCAGCCGGCCGCCGGGCGCCGCATGACCGTCCCGCCAGAGCGTGAAGCCTTCGCCACGGGGAGCGAGCCCGAGCATTTCGACCGTGATCCCCGCGGTCACGGTGAAGGAGTCGTAGACCATGGCCATCTCCATGTCGTCCGGTCCCATGCCCGCCATCCGGTAGGCGGCAGCCGACGAAGCCGCGGCGGAGGTTGCTGTGAAGTCTTCCATCTCGAGCATGTTGGAGTGGCTCATGTTCTCGCCGGCGCCGGCGATCCAGACGGGCTTCGTCTTCACGCTGCGCGCCACCTCGGGGCTTGTCACGAGGATGGCCCCGCCGTAGTCGGTCACCAGGCAGCAGTGGAGGAGCGTCAGCGGCCAGGAGATCATCCGCGACTTTTGAACGTCGTCGACCGTGATCGGACCGCCCTCGGGGTGCGTCTCCTTCGAGTACATCACCGCCCGCGGGTTGAGGGTCGCCCACTGGCGCGTGACCACCGCGATGTGGGCGAAGTCCTCCGGCGTCGTGCCGAAGCGGTGATTGTGCCGGGTCATGGCGTGCGAATAATTCGAAGGGGCTCCGGAAACGCCGTACGGGTTGATGTACTGCGACGCCGGATCCCACGGGTCGCCGCCGCCGCGGCCCGGGCCAACGCCCCGGCCGCGGGTCGCCCGCTGCGACC
>JAKALX010000129.1 GCA_021823905.1 Chloroflexota bacterium
ACCTGGAAGCCGGGGCCACTCGCGGCTTCCGTCGCCTTGATGACCTGCGTGACGTTACGGACGTCGAGCTCGCGCGCCTGCACGCTCCAGTGCACCGCGCCACGGGCGATGAGGCCGTCCTTCGAGATGGCGCCGGGTTGGGCATACGGGGAGTCGACACTCACGACCTGCGGGATCGACTTGAGGCTGGCCAGGAGCGTTTCGATGCGCTGGCGCGTCTCGGGCGTATTGATTCCAGCGGACGCTTTGAAGACAACGTCCGTCGTGTCGCCCGAACGCTGCGGGAAGCGCGCTTTGAGCAGATCCTGCCCGGCGATCGCCTCGGACCCCGGAAGTTTGAAGCTGTTCGCGTAGCTGCTGCCGTAGATCCGCGAGACCGCGAGCAGCGCCACCAGCGCCACCACCCATGCCGCGACCACATACCAGCGCCTGCGGTGGGCGAATCGCGCCCAACGTTCAAGAAGACCCATCACAAACCCCGCCACTCCGTCAACGTGTGCTTTCGAGCGTATCGCGCGGTCCGGTTAGGCACGCGCCCCGGCGTTACGTTGTCTTGACGGATTCGAACGGCGCTCGGCCAGTTCCAGAGCCATCACGGGATGGCGGCTCGCCGCCGCTTTCGATGCGCCCGCCACCAGCCGCCAATCGCCAACCGGCGGTCGCCAATCGCTGCTACCGCTCCGGGCTGAACCGCACCGGCAGGTGCTTGATTCCGCCGATGAACGTCGAGCGCAGCCGCTCAACCGGGCCATTCAGCTCGATGTCCGGGAATCGCGTGAACAGCTCCTCGAACATGACGCGCATCTCCAGGCGGGCGAATCCGGCGCCCAGGCAGAAATGCTCGCCGATGCCAAACGCCAGATGGTCGTTCGGCGTGCGCGTGATGTCGAAGCGCTGCGCCTGGGGGAACACGTCCTCGTCGCGGTTCACGGCCGGATACCACATGACCACGCGCTCACCCTGCGCGATCCGCTGGCCGCGGATCTCAGTGTCTTCGAGCGCGACCCGCGCCATGTGCGTGACCGGCGAAACCCAGCGCAGGATCTCCTCGACCGCCGAAGGCATCAGCGACATGTCTGCCTGCAGCCGTGCCCGCTCGGCCGGATGCTCGAAGAGCGACACCAGACCGCCCGAGATCCCGTTCCGGGTCGTCTCGTTGCCTGCCAGGATGAGGAGGAAGCAGAACCAGAGGATGTCCTCGTCGCTCAGGCGATCGCCGTCGAGCTCCGAATCCACGAGCAGCGAGATCAAGTCCTCGCGCCGGTGCTCCTTGCGGTTCATCAGTTGCTGCGCGAAGAAGCCGAACATCTGCATGGTGCCCATGTTGCCCGTGGCGCGAGCAGCTTCGTCGGTGCCTCGCTGGTCCTCGGGAACGTCGGTCTGGTACTCGGGGTCGCCCGCGCCGAGCACCTTGTTCGTGAGCTGGAACATCAGCGGCCAGTCCTTGTCCTCAAGGCCCATCATCCCGCAGATGACGGCGAGCGGGAGCTGGCTGGCGACGTCGAGGACGAAGTCGCACTCTCCCTTCGCCGCGATCCCGTCGAGGAGCTTGCGCGTGATCTGGCGGATATGCGGCTCCATCGCAGCCACCGCCCGCGGCGTGAAGCCCTTGTTCACCAGCCGGCGGAGCTTCACGTGGCGCGGCGGGTCCATCGTGATGAGCATCTTGCCATTGCCGTTCGCGGCCTGGGTCGCGTCCTCGGGGTTGATCGGCTCGTACTGAACGATGCCGCGTTCGGAGCTGAAAATCTCCGGGTGGCGCGAAACCTGGAGGACGTCCTCGTACTTGACCAGGTTCCAGTGGCCCTTGATCCGTTCCTCGGCCGGCGTCCAGCTGATCGGATTCTCCCGGCGAAGGATGCGAAACGCCTCGTGCGAGAGGCCACTTTCGAAGAGCGTCTCGTCGTTGAGGTTGATGTCGGCGAGGGTGAGCGCGGTTTCGGCCGTCACGAAAGCTTCTCCGTGGAAGTTGTTTACCGCCCGGTAAGAAGCTTAGGCGAATCTCTCCGATTTGTCGCTACTTACGAGTGCGACACGAACCGTTCACGGGCGCTCCCAGGCGATCGCCTGGCGCGGGCAGAGGCGGATGGCGGCATCAACCTGTCCGCGCTGCGACTCCGGCACGTCGTCCACCAGCACACGGCTCACGTCGTCGTCACCGAGCTTGAAAACAGCGGGGGCGGCCTTCTCGCACTTGCCGTGCCCTTCGCACTTGTCCGCGTTCACGACGACCTTCATCCTGCTGCCCCCTGGATTGGACTACGAACGCACCAAGGATAGGGCGGCGAGGAGGTGGACAACAGCCCTGGCCCACCCGCCGACAGAGGAGTGGCCAACGGCCGTCGTTCGTGTTTGCGCAACCCTTGCGTCCAGTCTGCTAAAATCGCCCGCACTTCGTGACCGGGTTGGAGAGGACACCGTGGAAGTACCGCTGCTCATCAACGATTTCCTGCGCCGCGCCGCCAAGCTGTACCCCAACAAGACAGCGATCGTCGACGGCAACCAGCGCTACACCTACCGCCAGTTCCAGGAGCGCGTGAACCAGCTTGGCCACGCGCTCCTCGCCCTGGGGATCCAGAAGGGCGACCGCGTCTGCATCCTCAGCCCGAACAGCCACTACTTCCTTGAAAGCTACTACGGCGTCACGCAGATTGGCGCGATCCTCGTCCCGCTGAACTATCGGCTCGTGGCGGCCGACCACGAGTACATCATCGGCCACGCCGGCGTGAAGGCCGTCCTCGTCGACTACGAGTACACGAATGTCGTCGACGGCATCCGGGCGAACTGCCCAAAGGTCGAGCACTTCGTCGTCGCCGACCCGCGCGCCAACCCGGCCACGCCAGCGGGCTGGACCGACTGGGATCAACTCATTGCCCGACAGCCCACCACGCCGACCCCGCACGTCGAGCAGGACGAGAACGACACCACCTCCATCAACTACACCTCCGGCACGACGGCGCGCCCGAAGGGCGTGATGCTCACCCATCGCAACTGCTACATCAACGCCTACGATTTCATCGCCCACCTGCGCATCCAGCACAACGACGTCGAGCTCTGGACACTGCCGATGTTCCACGCCAACGGCTGGGGCGGGCCCTTCGCCCTGACGGCGATGGGCGCCACCCACGTCGTGCTGCGGGCGGTGGTGGCCGAAGACATCTATCAGCTCATCCAGGACGAGAAGGTGACCTTCGCCTGCATGGCGCCGGCGGTGTTGAGCACGATCCTCAATTTCCCTGGCAAGGCGAACTACCACATCGCGACACGGCCGCGCTTCACGATCGCCGGGGCGCCGCCGCCCGCCGCCTTCGTCCAGCGGCTCGAGGAAGAGCTCGGCTGGGAGTTCATCGAGATCTACGGCCTCACCGAGACAGCGCCGATCCTCACCGTCTCACACCCCGACTTCAACACCAGCCAGGGCGACTACTCGCGCCGGATGCGCGCCGGTGTCGAGGCCATCGGCTGCGACATCCAGGTGCTCGACGAGAACGGCAAGCCGGTGCCGAAGGACAACGTCTCGATCGGCGAAGTCTGCGCCCGCGGCAACATGATCCTGAAGGGCTATTGGGAGCAGCCGGAAGAGACGGCCAGGGCGATCTACGACGGCTACTTCCACAGCGGTGACCTCGCCGTCTGGGACGAGTTCAGCAACATCCACATCGTCGACCGCAAGAAGGACGTGATCATCTCCGGCGGCGAAAACATCTCCTCGCCCGAGATCGAGGACGCGCTCTACAAGCACCCGGCCGTGCTCGAATGTGCCGTCATCGGCGTTCCCAGTGAGAAGTGGGGCGAAACGCCAAAAGCGCTGGTCGTCCTCAAGGCGGGCATGACCGCGACGGAAGACGAAGTGATCGCCTTCACGCGCCAACACCTGGCCCACTTCAAGTGCCCCACGAGCGTCGACTTCGTCGAAAGCCTTCCGCGAACCGCCACGGGCAAGCTCCAGAAGTTCATGATCAGGGACCAGTACTGGAAGAGCCAGGAGCGCAAGGTCCACTGAGCACCTGCCGCATTCCGGCTAGGAAAGCTTGATGTGGATGGCCTTCGTCTCCATGTACTCGTCCAGGCCATGGCTTCCAAGCTCACGGCCGAGACCGCTCTGCTTGTAGCCGCCGTAGGGCATGTTATAGAGACCGGCGCCGTGGTAGGCGTTCACCCAGACGGTGCCCGCGCGCAGACCTTTCGCAACCTTCAACGCGACGTCGATGTCCCTCGTCCACACCGCGGCCGCAAGCCCGTACATCGTGTCGTTTGCCGTCCGGATGACGTCCTCGACATCGTCGAACGAGAGCACCGACAACACCGGTCCGAAGATCTCTTCCCGCGCGATGGTCGCGGTGTTCGCCACCTCGTCGAAGATGGTCGGCTGAACGAAGAGACCCTTGGCAAGGTCCCCGCCGGTCGCCCGCGCACCGCCGGTCACCAGCTTTGCCTCCCGCTTTCCCGCCTCGAGATAGCCCTCAATCTTCTTGAGCTGCGTTTCGTTGATGACCGGCCCCATGGTCGTAGCGGGGTCCAAGGGGTCGCCCATCTTCAGCGCCGCGCCCATGCCCGCAAGCTTCGTCACGAACTCATCCTTCACCCGATTCGAAACCAGCAGGCGCGAACCGGCCTGGCACACCTGGCCGCTGTTGAGATAGATGCCGAAGAACGCGCCGGCGACAGCAGCGTCGATCGGTGCGTCGGGAAAGACGATGTTCGGCGACTTGCCGCCCAGTTCCAGCGAGAGCTTCTTGACATTGTTCGCGGCCGCGCGCATTACCGCTTTACCGCTGGCCGTCGAGCCGGTGAACGCCACCTTGTCGACCAGCTCGCTCGCCGCGATGTGCTGCCCGACCACCGCGCCGTTCTCAGTTTCGCTCGTGACCACGTTGAACACGCCGGCGGGGAGCCCAGCCTCGCCGAGAATCCGCGCCAGGATCAGCGTGCTGCCTGGAGTGTAGTGCGACGGCTTCGCGACCATCGTGCAGCCAGCGGCGATCGCCGGGCCGATCTTCCAGGAGATGAGAAGGAGTGGGAAGTTCCACGGCGTGATGATGCCGACGACGCCGACCGGTTCGTGCACCACCAGGCCGATCGCATCGGGGATCTGCTGGGTGACCGATTCGCCGCGAAGGTCGAGCGCCTTGGCCGCGAACAGCTCGAACACCTCGGCGGCGCCGGCGACCTCAGCGATCGCCATGTTTTTCGGCTTGCCGACCTCGCTGGCGATGCTCGTAGCGAGTTCATCCATGTTGGCCAGCAGTAGTTCCGCCGCCTTCTGAAGGATTCGAGCGCGATCCTTCGCCGGCGAGGTGGGCCATTTGCTTTCGTCGAACGCCTTCCGGGCCGCGAGGATCGCGCGCTGGGCGTCCTCGACCCCGCCGTTTGGATAGCTCGCGACGACGCGGCCGTCGTATGGGCTGATCCGGTCAAACCTTTCGCCGGAGGCCGCATCGACCCACCGGCCGTCGATGAAGTGCTGATACGCTCGCGTCTCGGGTCGCTCGGCAACGGAAGTCATCGGATCACCTCAATATGCTGACTCTAGCATAACGCCCCATAGCAGCGCCGCAAGGCCGCCATTCTGGCGCATACTGATCCGAACTGCAGTGGAGGTCCGGCGATGGAACTCTCGGGTCGGAATCAGCTCGCGGCGACCGTCAAAACGGTCAAGCTCGGCAATATCATGGCCGAGGTGGTGATGGAGCTCAGCGGCGGCCAGGAGATGGTCGCCGCGATCACCCGCGCCAGCGCCGAGAACCTGGCGTTGAAGCCTGGCGACCGGGTGACAGCGATCGTCAAGGCAACCGAGGTCATGGTCGGCAAGTAGCGAAAAGGGCTGGCGCGGTTCCGCTGGTCAGCGCCTTGCGGACCGGGTGCGGCGACCGCAAGATGCTCATCGGTATGTCACGCCCGACACAACGACCACCCGCGGTGCACCGCGCATGAAGCGTTCGATGCTCGCGCTCGCCGCTGCCGCGCTCACCGCCGTTGTCGCGGTGGTGCTGTCGAGCGTCTGCTCGCAAGGCAGCGGAACCACCGTCGCGAACAGCCAGCTCCCGGCGGCAACCTCGGAAGCCGCGCCCGCCGGCACGGTGCTCCTGACCATCACCCGCGGCGGGACAGTCCTGCACGCGTGGACCCTCGCCGGCCTCCGCGCGACCGTCCCGTTCACGCAGGTCACCGTCGACGGCGAAGTGCAGAACGGCCCGCTCCTTCGCGACGTGCTCGCCGCATCAGCCGTGGGCGATTGGAGTCACGCAGTTGCCATCGGGAAGGGCCCCGCGCTAGCCTCAAATGTCACCGTCCAGATCGACGCGTCGAAGATCGACCACACGTGGATCCTGGACGTCACCAACCGGAACACGCTCAAGCTGGCAGCTGCCGGGTTGTCCCGGACAGACTGGGCGAGAGACGTCAGCGAGATCAGGATCGACTGAATGGCGACCACGGTCATCATCGCCGTCGACGACACCGACATGCCCGGCACTCGCGGGACGGGGCGGCTTGCGCGGGAGCTCGGCGCGGCGCTGGAGGCTGCCGGAAAAGGACGCCTCGCTGGCGTCACTCGCCACCAGTTCCACGTCGGGCCGGGCGTGCCGATGACCTCGCACAACTCGGCCGCGGCGCTCGCCCTCGACACGAGCAGTTCGCTGGACGATCTCGAGGCGTTCGCGCGTGCGTTCATGAGCCGCGAGTTCATCGAGGGCTCGGATCCCGGGCTCGCGCTCCTCGACGGCCCAGCGCCCCAGCCGGTTATCGCGTTTGCACGCCGCGCGCAGCGCGAGCTTGTCACCCGAATCGAGGCCGAGCAGTTGGCCGAACGCTACGCGCTCCGCGTCCGTGGCCTCGGCGGCACGCGCGACGGTGTGATCGGCGCGATGAGCGCCGCGGCCCTGCGCTGGGACGGGAACGACGGGAGATTCGTTGGCCTCCCGGCGATCCGCGATCTCCTCGGGAGAGTAACGGTAGGCGAGGCCATGGCACGCGCCCCTATCGCCGCCATTGTCGAAGAAACCACCGCCAGACCACTTGACCCGGCCGCTATTCTCGACACCGGCGATTGGGTTCGCCCGAGGCTTGTCGGCGGGCGCGCGGTGGTCGTCGCGAGGCCAACAACTACGCCAGGAGTGTGGATCAATGTCGACCATCGCACGCACGAGGATTAACCCGCTCGCCGCCGAAGAGCGGCCACTCGCCTTCGACGTCGGTGTTGCATTGCTGACCGGCCTCGGGATCGCCCTGGCGAAACGGACGCTGGACTTTCACCTCGGCGTTCCGGGCCACGCGGGCGCGTCATGGATCGCCGTGCTCGTGCTTGGCGCACTTGTCAACCGCCGGCCGGGAATGACCCTCCTCGCGGGCGCGTCGGCTGGCGGCTGGGGCGTTCCGCTGGGCCTTCATCAGTCAGCGCTCTACAACGCGGAGCTCTTCGGCTCGGCGGCAGCCGCAATCGACATCCTGATGGCTCTGCGGCTGCCGATCGCAACCATGATCGGCGCCGCGGTCGCCGGCGCGCTCGCCCACGCGACGAAATTCGCCTTCATCTATGTCTACGCAAGCGGGACGGGGGTGGTGAAGCACTTCGAGGTCTATGGCGTCACCACGGCCCTTCGCAACCACCTGCTCTTCGGCGTCGTCGGCGGCCTCATTGCCTGGGCGGTCTTCAACGCCGCGCGCTCCGCCGCTGAGGCTCGCGATCCGTCAGGCGGCAATCCATAGCTCGACAAGCCTGGCTCGGCCACCGCGTTGCCGCCCGCACGTCGCAGAGGTGGCAGCAGGGTGTAGCCCATCGCGTTGGGTGTATCCTGTCACCCGGTGGCGGGGCCCGGAGGCCCCGATGGCAAGCAACCAGGCGCATGGCGCATCCCGCTGGCGAGCACCGGGCTGCCGCCGTGTGGGGATCGCAACCATTGTGGCCGGCCTCTGCGCCCTGCCGGTCACCCTGGCAGTCGCAATCGAAACGCACGTGGTCGCGCCCGGCGAGACGCTCTCCGGGATCGCGGACCAGTACGGGATCAGCGTCGAGGAACTGGCCAGCGAGAACGGCATCGCGGACCCAGATCTGATCTTCGCTGGTCAGGAACTCAACATCGGAACGGGAACCACCACCCAGGGCGCGGCATCGGCGGCGCCCGCCACCCGGCTGATACACACCGTCGCCGAGGGCGAAACCCTCTCGGACATCGCCCTTCTCTTCGAAACCACGGTCGACGAGATCGTTCGCCTCAATGCCGTCGAAGACCCGGACCTCATCGTCGTGGGGCGCGAGCTGCGCATCCCGGTGGGCCACGCCAGCAGCCATGTTTCGAAAGCCGAGGCGCGCGCGATCCTGCGCGACGCCGAGGCCGAGTTCGGGCTCCCGCGCGGCCTCCTCCTCGCCCTCGCCTGGCAGGAGAGCGGCTGGCAGCAGGGAGTCACAAGCGACGCCGGCGCCATCGGACTCACCCAGCTCCTCCCCACGACCGCCAGCTGGGCGATCGACCAGTTCGTCCCGGACGCGCACAACTGGCGGGGCAGCGCGACGGACAACGCGCGCATGGGCGCCGCCATCCTCGCCTACTACCTCCATCGCACCGGCGGCGACGAGCGGATGGCGCTCGCCGCCTACTACCAGGGTTGGAAGAGCGTCTCCGAGCACGGCTTCTTCGACGAAACAGTTGACTACGTTGACAACGTCATCGGGCTCCAGGCGCAGTTCCAGTAGCGATTTACAATTCACAATTCACGATTGCCGATTCGGACCTGGCACTCGGGACTCAGGACCTGGAACTTGGGACTTGGGACTTGGGACTTGGGACTTGGGACTTGGGACTTGGGACTTGGGACTTGGGCCTCCCCGGCGTTGGTCCCAACACCCGCCAATCGCTACCCTAGCGCCATGACCGAGCTCCGGATCCCGTTCTTCCGGCCGAGCATCAGCGACGACGACGTCCAGGCCGTGGTCGACACGTTGCGCAGCGGCTGGCTGACCACGGGAGTGAACGTCTCGGCCCTGGAGGCCGAGCTTGCCGCCTACTGCCGCGCCAGGCACGTGAACGCCGTGAACTCCGCGACGGCGGCGCTGCACCTCGCTCTGGCCGCCTGGGACGTCGGGCCCGGCGACGAGGTCATCGTGCCCGTGTATACGTTCACCGCG
>JAKALX010000130.1 GCA_021823905.1 Chloroflexota bacterium
ATCGATCGACAAAGGCGAAGCCGCCAGCCAGATCTACGCGGCCGGCATGGGCGCCGCGAACCTGCCGCGGGTGCAGGCCGAGCTGGCCGCCGCGGCCGACGAGATCTTTCTCCCGCGCGGCCAGAAGCAGCAGCTCGCGAAGATTCTCCGCGAGCTCGAAGAGGTCGATACCGAGCTCGATCAGCTCAAGGAAGAAGCTGCCGAGTACGCGCGCAAGACGGGAGAGTCACGCTGTCTCCAGGCGGAGATCATGGAGCTCCAGGCCGAATTAGCCGCCGCCGCGCACGAGCTGCGCGAAGTCGAGAACCTGGCGAAGGCCTGGGACGACTGGGTCGACCGCGAGGGGTTGCGGGGCCAGCTGGCGGAGCTCCCTGAATTCGAACACTTCCCCGACGACGCCCTCGTTCGTCTCGATCAGCTGCTCCGCGAAATCCGCGAGGCGCAGGCGGCCAGAGATGACGTCGCCGCCGAAATCGCGGCACTCCGTGAGCGGGCCGAGGAACCGACACCCGACGAAGCGCTGTTGCCGGCCGCGGCGCTCGCCAGGCTCGTGCAGGAGCAGAAAGGGAACCTCCGGAGCCTCATCGAAGCCGCGCCGCGCCGCGAATCGGAACGAGCGGCGGCCAACCAGCGGCTCGAGGACTCGTTGCGGTCGCTGGGCCCCGGCTGGGATAGGGCGAGAGTCACGAATTTCGACGACTCGGTCCCCCTGCGCGACGCGATCGAGCAGACGCGCGCTGACCTTGAGCGAACCGCGGCAGTCGAACGCGACGCGTCAGTCAGCCACCGGAACGCCGACGAGCGCCTCCGCGAAGCCGTTGAGCGCGAGCAGAGCGCTCAGCGGAATCTCGATGCGCTTCCGGCGCCTGCTCTCGGGCCGGGTGAAGTCGAGGCGCGCCGTGAGCTTCTCACCACGGCCCGCACGCGCCTGAACGACCTCGCCCTCGCGTCCAATCGCCGCGAAGCGCTCGAAGCACAGCAAGCCATCCTCGACGCAAGCCGGCCGGTTGGTGTCCAGCCGGGTCGGCCACTACTCATTCCCGTCACGTTCGGCGCACTGGCGGTTGCGGCCGTCGCCGCCGGCATCGTGATCGGCGGGGCCGGCCTGGCAGTCATGCTGCTCGCCGCCGCCGGCCTCGGTTGCGCCGCCGTGTTCACCGTTATCCGCAATCGGCGTGCGCCGGCGGCACGGCTCACGACTCCGGTGGAGGTCGCGGGCCTGAAAGATGCCCGTCAGGCTGAGTCACGCCTCAGGGAGGCGGTGGCGGACCTCGCGGCACGCCTCCAGTGCGAGCCTTCGAGCGACGCGTTCAACCGCCTCGAACGCACCCTCAGCGAAGGCCAGCTGGCCATTGACCGTCGCGACGCAGCCGCTTCGGCCCTCGCCGCGGCTCGCCAGGAACGAGAGCTGCAGGAGCGCCGCCGCGAAGACTCGGCCCGCGCGCTCGACGAAGCGCGGGAGAAGCTTGAAGCCGCCAGGCTCAACTGGCGGAATTGGCTCAACGAACACGCGCTGCCCGACACACTCTCGCCCGGCGCCACACTCGTACTCTGCGAGCGCCTCGCCACGATCCAGGAGCAGCTCCGCGGAATCGGCGAGCTCGACGATCGCATCGCCAAGATCGGCGCCGACATCGAACGCGAAGGAAGCAAGGTAGGTGAGCTTGCCAGCATCGCCGGCAGCCACCTCGACCTCACCAGCCATCCCGCCTTGCTCGCCGCCGCCGACGACCTCATCCGCCGGTTCGACGCGGCTCGCGAGGCGAGCGCCCGCCGGGAACAGCTCCGCGAACAGGCCGACGCCCGGACGCGAGACCTCGACAGCGCGGCTCGCCGACTCGCGGCTGGAAAGGCCGATCTCGCGGCGCTCCTCGGTTCGTGCGGCGCCGAGACGGTGGAAGCGCTCCGTGAGCGAGCCGCTCAGCATGCCGGCCGCCGCCGGCTCGTCACCGAGCTCACGAACCTCGAGGGCCGCCTGCGCCTGCTTGCGGGCCCGGGCGAAGCCTACGAGCGGCTTCTCGCGCGCCTGGGATCGACCAGCCAGGACGATCTCGCCGCGCGCCGCGAAGAGCTCGAGGAACGCCAGGCGGAACTCTCCAAGCGTGCGAGAGCCAGCGCCGAGCAACGCGGCGCCGTGCGCGATCGCATCGAACAACTGGCGACCGACTCACGAGCCAGCGCTCTTCGGCCGCAGCGCGCGACCCTCGTGGAGCAGCTCCGAACCGCCGCCGAGGACTGGTCGCGGCTGACCATCGCCCGTGTCCTCCTGGACCGCGCGCGCCGCAAGTTCGAGCAGGAGCGCCAGCCCGACGTAATCCGGGCCGCCCAGGCGTACTTTGCCACGATCACGGCCGGGCGCTACGACCGCATCGTCGTCCCCGTCGGCCGCCAGACCTTCGAGGTTCTCCCGGCCGACGGCAGTGCGCCGAAGCTCCCCCAACAGCTCAGCCAGGGCACCCAGGAGCAGCTCTACCTCGCCATGCGCTTCGGTCTCGTCGAGCAATTTGCCCGCCAATCGACGGCGCTGCCGGTCGTCGTCGACGAGATCCTCGTCAACTTCGACCCGGATCGCGCGCTCGCCGCCGCTCGCACCTTCGTCCAGCTCGCCGCAAAGCACCAGGTGCTCGTCTTCACCTGCCATCCCTGGGTGGTCGAACTCTTTCGCACCGCGGACCCACGGACGCAAGTGATCGAACTCGATGGCGCAGCCGCGCCTGGCCAACGGCGCCTGCCGGCCTGACTGCCGGCGCTTAGGCCGACAGCCCCTCCGCCTCGGCAGGCGGCACGATCGCCGCTTGATCTCTGTCCGCGGCCACCGCCGCCACGAATGCCGCCAGGCCCAGCACGACCAGCCCCGACTGATAGGTGCTGTGCATCCCGATCCCTCCGGCGACGATGAGGACGAGCCCGCACGCTGCGAGCCGCCTCCCGTCGGAGAACAGCGCCGCGAGCGTCAGCGCCACAGCGCCGAGCGCCGCGGCGTAGGCGACCGCCGGCAGCACGCCGGTGAGGCCGAAGTTCCAGAGCATCAGGATCTTGGTCGTCGGCGCCGCGCCGAGGAGCATCGCCAGAGCGAACAGCCCGGCCGCAACGCCAACCGTCATGTCCCGCCGGGTCGCCCGGATCGACAGAGCGAACGGCGTCGCAATCCCAAAGCCCACGACGATGACTTCCGAAAGCCAGAGCGGTGTCCGCCCGTCCATCGCCCCATAGCCGTGCTGGGCCAGCGACTGGAGCACAGAATTGCTCGACGCCAGCGCGAACGCGGCCGCGAACAGGGCGAACGCAACGCCTATGCGCGGGTTCGCCACGAGCAGGGCTGCCGCCATGATGACGACCGCCACGGCCGTCAGCGCGGCCTGGAGCCCGTCGTCGAGCGCCTCGAAGCGAGCGAGGAGCGCCACCGCCGTGAACAGGCCGACGCCGGCGGAGGCAAGCACCCCGGCCCGGCCGGCACGCGCCCCCAGCGTCACCGCAGCGATCGGAAGCGCAAGGATGAGCAGCACCGCCGCCACGTAGTAGTCGTACTGACCGAGGCGAGTGAGCACCTCGTACGGTTTCGCCAGTTGGTGCAGCGCGGGGATGTGGATGGCCGTCCGCGTGAACATTCGCAGGACGGTCAGCTCCAGCGCCGCCGCGATCGCCAGCGCGGCCACGACCGCGGCGAACGCGCTTCCAGGCGCACTCCGCGCAGACGGCACGCTCGCGTTCACCGCTTCGACTCCCGGTAGCCGTACCAGCCGAGGCCAACGCCGAGGCCAACGAATCCGACGAGCAGCGCCGCGGCCGCGATCCAGCCCGCGGGACTCGACTCTTCGCCCGTGAGCGAGACGCCGACCAGCGAGAGCTTGAGGAACTGCGAAACCGACTTCTTTCCGTTGCGGTCGCCTTCGCTCCCGTTCCAGACCGCGAACGCCATGTCGGTGCTCTTGCCGTTCGTGAAGGTCGCCTGGTCAACGTCGCCGCCGGTCAGTTGGCGTTCGAACACCACGGCCCACTTGCCGTCTGCATAGACCCCGTCACCCTTCACGTCCTGCACGTT
This sequence comes from Chloroflexota bacterium, assembly GCA_021823905.1. Taxonomy (GTDB): domain Bacteria; phylum Chloroflexota; class Dehalococcoidia; order Tepidiformales; family Tepidiformaceae; genus JAKALX01. Next base: position 4,043 of record JAKALX010000130.1, read on the forward strand.
CGCCTTGGCCAGAGTCCCGAACGCCTGCGCCACGAGCGTCTGCGTCGGGCCCTGGTTCGGGTCGGCGTATGGGTTGCCGGCCGCCCGCGCGGTGTAGAAGATCGCGTCCTTCGACGGGTACATGTCGACGAGCGCGTTCGTGTAGACGTCGGCCGGATCCTTCAAACCGGCCTGCGAGTCGGCCCGCCACTGCCAGATGTTCACGCCCGAGCTCGCCTGGCCCATGCAGATCGACGGCACCGTCGCCGCCGAAACAGCGGGGAACTCGATCGCGGCCGCGTCCGAGAAGTTCTCGACCTTCGTTGTCGTGTCGTCCTTCGTCGCGTCGTCCCATTGAAGCCGGATGTAGAGGCGATCCTGGAAATGCAGCGCCTGGGCCGAGACCGTCGGGATGCTGCCGCCACCGGTCGGGTACGTTGCTCCCTGGAAGCTCAGCGGCGCCTGCAACACGGGCGCCTTCTTCCACGCCGGTGACGCCGGATCGGTGCCCGGATCCGTGGAAGACTCAAACGCCGTCAGCGTGGCCGATTGGGAAGCCGCCGGGTTGACGCCAACGAACTGGAGAACGCCGGCTGTCAGCAGGACCGCCAGCGCCACGCCGGCAGTGATCGGGCGGCGGCGGATAACCGTTGGGATGCGCATTGCTCTCACCTCACACCACCGGGATGTCTTCGAACGCGATCAGTTCCGCGTCGTCGTCTTCAAGCAGGTCGTTGGCTGAGCCGGGCTCCTCCCACGTCATCTGCGGAGCGTCGACCCTGTCGATTGGTCCGCAGTCCAGCCGCTCGCATTCGGCGTCGAGCCAGTCGGCCATGGCCTCCCCCGCCGTAAAATAGAAGCGCTCGGCCATCGAGCGCTGCGCGATCCGTCGCCCGAGCGGCGCGCCCCAACGCCCCAGGTGCTCCTGGAGAAACATGCGCTCGGCCCGGCGCACCTGGCCGACGCGGGGAGCTCCCAGGTGCTCCGCGGCATGCACCTCCTTGCGGCAGAGGTAGCCCATGAATTCCAGCTCGACCGAGATGTCGTCGGGGCGAAACCCGGGGGTCGCGGGATCGACCCCGAACGCCCGGTAGAATCCCGCGATGTCGCCCATCCGGCCCGTCTGTTGCGCCGGGTCGTTGGACAGGAACGCAGTCTCGAACGTTGGGCAGTCGGGCGAGCAGCTCAGCGTAAAGACGCGGATGTGCGACGCCTCAAGCTCCTCGCGCTCGAGGCCATCGATGAGACGCAGCACCTCTTCGGCGGGCGTTCCCGCCAGCAGCGGGCCCGCCATCCGGCCGGTTTCCAACAGCGAAGCGAACGTCGCGGCGTCGGGATAGGCGAGTGCGCGCGCCAGCAGGTCGTACACCGCCGCCCGCTGGAGCGCCTGTTCAATTGGTTCGATCGATTTTGGGGCAGCCGTCGTCGTCATCAGCGTCCTCAGATCGTGTTCATCGTGACCTGGGCCGGCCGCTCAATAAGCGGCTCGTCGACGGTGACGCGGACGATCTCGTTTCCATTGCTGTCGAAGCCGATCACCGTGTCGTTGAACAGCTCGCGAACCTTGCCGGCGACGTTGATCTCGCCGGTCTTCGGGCCGGGCTGGATCTTGTAGCTGAAGATGATCTTCTGGGTCGCCCGGAAGAGCTGGAGCACCCCGAGCGTCTCCCGGCTCGGGTTCGTGTAGGCCGCGATCGCGTCGTCCACGCCCGGACCGAACATCTGCCGCAGATAGTCGCGTGGCGCCCAGCGCGGAGGGATGTAGTAGACGTTGGGCTGCGTCCCGAACTGCGGGTACAGCGGCAACGCCACCTTCGCCACCTGCACCAGGTAGTAGAGCGGGTTCTGCCGGTCCTCGAACCACTGCCCGTTCGCGTCAACCGAGACCAAGCCCTGGAGCCGGATCTTGCCGATGCAGGCCGTCATGCAGCGCGTCTCCATCGGCAGTCCCTTCGTTAGCGGGTCGGTTCCCTCGACACGCGGGTAGCAGGCGATGCACTTCTCGGATGTCCGCGTGCTGGGGCGGTACATCGACTTCTTGTACGGGCAGGCCTCCACGCACTTGCGGTAGCCCCGGCAGCGGCTCTGATCGATGAGGACGATCCCGTCTTCCGCACGCTTGTAGATCGCGTTGCGCGGGCAGGCAGCCAGGCAGGCCGGGTAGCTGCAATGGTTGCAGATGCGCTGCAGGTAGAAGAACCAGCCAGCGTGTTCCGGGAGCGAGACGCCCGTCTTCGAAAACGCCGTGGCGGTGTCCTCATAGATATTCGGCGCCTTCCAGTCTTCTTCGGGCGGGAGGTAGCCGGTCACCATGTTCGTCAGGCCGTCGGCGGTTTCGAAGATCGTCTTGCCTGCGAACGTCCCGTACGGCGCATTCTTGGGGTCTTTCTTGGTCGCGTCCCAGACCTGACCACCGGGGTTCGCCTTCTCTTGAAGCTCAAGGATGTTGACGTCCCAGTGGGCCGGGTAGCCGCCGTACGGCTTCGTCTCGACGTTGTTCCACCACATCAGCTCCTGGCCCGGCGAGAACGTCCACGTCGACTTGCAGGCCATCGTACAGGTCTGGCAGGCGATGCAGCGGTTGGTGTTGAAGACCGCGGCGAACTGCCGTTTCGCCGGGCCGTTGGCGAAGCGGTAATCCATTTCACGGCCAAGCTGCCAGTTGTAGACCTTCGGCAATGCCATTACGCCACCCCCTGCGCGGCCGGACCGTACACGTCCCGGATGATCGATTCCACGAACTCCTCGCCCCGTCGCTGCAGAATCGCGTTGGTGCCGGCGAAGAACGCCGACCGGAAGAGGGCAAGCATCCGGTCCGGCGGCATGCCCATCAGCGCGTACTCCTCCACGAAACAGCGCGCCATCACCTCGTCGGCGTCGACCCCTTCTTCCATCGGGAAGCGGACCGCGACGAACTCGTAGGGGTCGTCGTCTTCGAGCTCTTTGTCTGCCATCGCTATGCCTTCTTCATCGTGTTGAAGCCGCCGGCCATGTACTTCTTCATGGCGTCGTTCTCGGCGCCGGGCGCCCTTCCCGACTTGGCCTGCGGCCAGTTCCCATCCTCGGCCTTCGTGATCTTGACGAGGGTCTCCTTCGGAACCGTGTTGATGGCGTGGTTGTCGGCCTCGCCGCCAAAGATGAACGCCTGCGCGACCTTCGCCTTGTGGAAGAGCGTGTCGGTCTGGTGCATCGGCATCGCCCAGTCCTTCGTCACGCTCTGGTGCGCGCCGAAACGGAACGTCGACTGATAGCCCGTGTCGGCCGAGACCGCGCGCCCGTCGGGCCGCGTCGTGTGCGCGAGCACCGTCTTCTCGGTCGCGATGTAGCCGCCGTGCTTGGTCATCACAACTCCGCGCGGGTATGCCGGGTTGTACTTCACCCGCAGCATGCATCGGGCCACCTTGTAGTGGTCTTTGTGCTCGGGCTTGTCCCAGCCGAAGAACGGCCGGTCAGCCGGGTTCGCGTCGACATACACGTAGTCGCCGTCGGCAACACCCAGCGCCTTGCCGTCCTCCGGGTTCATGTGCAACTGCTGGTCGCCGACGCCGGGCAGGCGCTTGTCGGCCCGGTAGGGGTCGGCGAAGTTGCTCGCCCAGAGCCAGTTCCAGTCCGTCACCGCCCACGATGAATGGACCGTGTGCCGGGTCTTGGGCGTCAGGAAGTAGAAGTTATAGCCCTGTTCCCAGAGCGGGTTCTTCGTCTTCTTCGCCTCGGCCCAGGGCATCTTCACGTTGCGAACGGTCCGCCGCTCGGGATCCATGTCGTCGAGCGGGATGCCGTAGTCGTTCGGCCGGATGAGCGGGTTCGACGACACGATGACGTTGGGGAGGTACGGCGTTGCCTCGGGACCCTCGCGGTGAACGATGAAGTTCTCGCCGTAGTCGATCGCCTCGGGGATGTCGCAGTAGCTGTTCATGCGGCCCGTGTCCGTGTGGAACGGGAGGCTGTCGTGAACCTGCTCCCAGAACGGGATGCGCGGGTAGGTACGGAACTGCAGCAACGCTGAACCGGGCTCGGTAACCTGCCCGTTGGAAAACTTGCCCGCCAGGATTTCGGACACCTTGTAGCCGCGCGTTGTGGCCGAGGCGTCAAGCAGCCGCTGCATGTAGACCTCGGTCTTCCCCTCGAGAGCAAACTTCCAGTAGTCCGAGAACTCTTTGTCGCCGAGGAGCTTGCCGAGCGCCTCGGCGACGCCCGCCATGATCTGGATGTCGTCCTTCGTGTCGTAGAGCGACGGGATGCCGCCCTTCCATATTTGCAGGAACGGGTTCTGGCACGAGGCCGTCACCTCGAGCTGGCCCGTTTCGACCCACGAGTTCGCCGGCAGGACGAAGTCCGAATACTCGCACGTCGCGGTCATCTCGATGTCCTGCGTCATGACCATGTCGACTTTCGGCAGGACGTTAAAGAGAACGCCGTACGCCCACTTGGCGTTGTTGATCAGATTGACGTTGGTGGTCCATTGCAGCTTTGTCGGCGTGGGCATGTGCGACTTGCCGGTGAAGACCTTGTGGCCGGCCTTCGGCGTGTCCACGATGAGCGCCCGGTCGCCGTGGTCCCAGTAGGCCGGCTCTTCGTCCTTCGAATAGGCGTGCGCGACGATCGACTTGCCGTCGGCCGTCGGGTCGAGGTTCATCTGGAAGGGGTCTTCGGCGATCCAGCCCTTGAACCCAGGCCCTGATTGCGGGCTGGCCTGGAAGAGCGCCGCCTTGTAGTTTCCGGCCCAGGCGTACGCACCGGCGCCCGGCACGCCAACATTGCCCGTGAGCATCAGGGGCAGGAACACAGCCCGGTTGTGCATCGTCGCGTGGAACCAGTGGTTGATCCCCTCGCCGATGTGGATGGCGACGGGCTTGATCGTCGCGATGTCCGTCGCCAGTTGCTCGATCAGATCCTTCGGCGAGCCGCTGATCTCCGCGACGGTGTCCAGGTCGTAGTCGGCGAGATGCCGCCGGTACGCCTGCCAGAGCGTCAGCACCTCCACCTGCTTGCCGTCGAGCGTCGTGACGGTCCCGGCGTATTCGAGGTCGGGATCGTAGCCCTTCGCGTCGAAGTTCTTGCCCACGTCGTCGCGCGTGATCGCC
>JAKALX010000131.1 GCA_021823905.1 Chloroflexota bacterium
GGACCCGGGATTCGAAGCGATCTGTACTCGAGAGGCGCCGCGGTTACGCGGCGCTTCTTCGCGTTGGGCTGCAACGGCGCCGGGAGGCCGGCTGGTAGACTCGTGGTCGACATGGATACGACCGCGGCGCGTGGGCCCGAGGGATCGAGCTGATGCGGCTGATGGAGCGCGCCTTAAGCTCGCGGGCGATCCCTTACCGGGAGCCGCCGCTGACTGGCCGGATCACCTCCATTCGGCACGAGAAGCGCTGAGCTACACTTGGCCCAGGAGGAGCGCGATGTCGGTCAACGTGCGCAGCCCGCATCTCCTTGAAAACGGGGACGTCATGTCCCGCGAAGAGTTTCACCGGCGCTATAGCGAATGCGAGGCGCTGGAGCGGGTCGAGCTCATCGAGGGAGTGGTTTACATGCCGTCGCCGATCAAAATCCGCGGACACAGCCGGGAACAGAAGCTCATGATCCTCTGGCTCGCGGCCTACGAAGCCCGGAACGGCGGCGTCGAGGCGGTAGGTCCCGGAACGGTATTGCTGGACGACGAGAACGAGCCCCAGCCGGATGCGATGCTCTACCGGCTGAGCGAGGATCGCTTCGAGGACGACTATCTCAAAGGCGCGCCCGAGCTGGTCGTCGAAATCGCCCGGAGCTCCGTCTCGCGCGACCTGCACCAGAAGAAGCGGGCGTACGAGCGCAATGGCGTGCTCGAGTACCTCGTCTGGCGAACCGAGGACGGCGCGATCGACTGGTTCCAGCTGCGGGACGGGACCTATGTCCAGCGGACCCCTGACGCAGCCGGAATCATCGAGAGCGAGGTCTTCCCCGGGCTGCGGCTCGACGTGCCAGCGGTCCTGGCGCACGACCGTCGCCGTCTGCTCGCGGCAATCCGGTAGGACGCCTGGGGCTACGGTTCGTCAGGGCCGAAGCCGGCGTCTTCGTCGTCAGCCGACGCCTCCGCGGTTCGTCGTTGACCGGCGCCGATGTAGGCCAGCCAGCCGCTGACCGCCAGCAGCGCGAGCGCGGCCAGGGCGACGTTGAAGCGCGTGTGCGAGGTGATTCCCCCACCCGTACCGGGCACGCCGGGCGTCCGCTCACCGCGGATCACGTCGACGGGCGTCGGCGATTTCGTCGGCCCGGCCGGGTTCTGGGTCCGCGTCCCCGCCACTGTCTCGGTTGCGCTCGGTGTCGCGGTTGGCGTGGGCGTCTGCCCCGGCGGCAGGAGCTCGCCGAAGTTGTTGTTCACCCCGTTCGTTCCGCCGGGCAGGGGGATTTCGTAAAAGCGGTCGTTCGCGGTCTTGCCGCCCTGTGAGCCGATCGTGTCCTTGCCGTCGAGGTACCCGGCTGGCTGGCTTTCGGTCAACACGTACGTGCCCCCCGCGAGGCCCGGAAACGCGTAATAGCCCACGCCGTTTGTCGTCGCCGACTTGCTGACCGCCTGTCCGGCCGAGTCGGTCCCGGTGAGCGTCACGGTCGTGTTGGGGATGCCCGGTTCGCCGGCCTCCTTCAGACCGTTGTCGTTGGGGTCGTAGTAGACGTACCCCGAGAGGCTCGCTTTCACCTCGCCGAAATTGTTGTTCGGAACGTCGCTGGACGAGACGGTGACCGGGATCCGGTCGGTGCCGACCGTTCCCGGTATTGGCGACTGGTTGCCGCTCGTCTCGAACCCATCGGAATATCCGGGCGGCTCGTTCGGCTGAACCAGGGTGTAGGTTGCCGGTCTCAGGCAGGTGAGCGGGACGTAGTGGTAGACCAGGACAACCTGGCCCCCGGCGCTCGTGTTGATCTGGTTGAGGACGTTGCCGCCTCCGGTGGTGTTCGACGACGCGGCCGCGCGCTCCGTAAACGAAACGTTCCCGGCGCCCGTGTAGAGCGCGAGCGACGGCACGTCGCTGATCGTGGTCGTGTTCGAATCCGTCGCGGAGTGCTGGCCGAAGTCGTGCCCGCTCGTACCGGCGAAGTCCGAGACCCCGTCGTAGGAGGCCGCGTCGAAAGAGCCGGCGGCAACGTTCGGCGTGACCGAGAATGCGCGGCCGCCGGGCCCGGTGAGCGTGAGCGTGCCGCTGACGTGGGCGGTGACCGTCGACGGATCGCTGTCCAGGCTCTCGGCCTTGAGCGAGCTGACGATGGTGGCCGTGTGGACGACGTCGATCGCGGTAAGCGTGCCGAGCGACGGATCGAATTGGGCGGCATCCTTCGTCGTGGCCCAGTCGGTCACGGCGGTCGGGAACGTGATCGTACGGGTGAGCGTTTGCTCGGCCTTGTTCGCGGTGATGTCGTTGTTGAACTGGTAATAGCCGTTGGCGTCGGTGACGGTGGAGCCCACCATCACACCCTGGGCGTTGCGCAGCTCGACGAGTGATCCCGGAATACCCGGCTCCCCCGGATCCATGACGCCGTTGAAGTTCTGGTCGTGGTAGACGTAGCCGCTGACGACCGGGCACCCAGCGGCGAAAGCCTGCCGTGCCGCGGTGGCGGGCAAGACGAGCACAAGCCCGGCGGCGACGGCGAAAGCGACGAGGGACGAGACGAGACGGCGTGACCTGGGGCGAGTACGCGCCAACAAAGCCCTCCAGAGGACCCGAGTGGCTCACCCCGCCGGACGCCAGTCCGGACAATCTGTTCGTAGTACTTGTTGCGACGCGGCTCGACTCCGCGTTTTCTCGCATGAGAGTTATCAGGGATCCAGGCTTCCCCGTCAACACGGCAACCGCAGCGGGAAGCCGGCGCGCGGTAGAACATCCGTCCGGGTATACTGCCGCCATGGCTGCCGAGGAACGCTTCGTGAGCCCGGCCGAGACGGTAGACGACGCGGAGGTCGAGCGCTCGCTGCGGCCACGCACCCTCGCCGATTTCCCAGGACAGCCGCGCATTCGCCAGAACCTCGCGATCGCGATCGAGGCGGCGAAGAAACGCGGCGACGCGCTCGACCACATGCTCCTCTACGGTCCGCCGGGGCTGGGCAAGACCACCCTCGCGAACATCGTGGCGCACGAGATGGATGTCGCCGTGCGGACGACGAGCGGCCCGGCCATCGAACGGCCCGGCGACCTCGCGGCCATCCTGACCAACCTCAAGCAGCACGACATCCTCTTCATCGACGAGATCCACCGCCTCTCGCGCGTCGTCGAGGAGATCCTCTACCCGGCGATGGAGGACTACGCCCTCGACCTGATGATCGGCAAGGGCCCCGGCGCGCGGTCGGTGCGCCTGGCGATGCCGAAGTTCACCCTCATCGGAGCGACGACTCGCTACGCGATGGTTTCCGCGCCGTTGCGCGATCGCTTCGGCTCGGTCTACCGGCTCGAGTTCTACGACGAGCAGACGCTGACGGTCATCGTCCGCCGCTCCGCGCGCATCCTGGGGATGACCGTTCCCGACGAGGCGGCGAACGAGGTGGCGCGCCGCTCGCGGGGCACGCCGAGAATTGCGAACCGGATCCTGCGGCGCGTTCGCGATTTTGCCGAAGTGCGTGGCAACGGTGTGGTCACCCTCGAGGGGACGCGGGCGGCGCTGGCGTTGCTCGATATCGACGACCTCGGGCTCGACGACACGGACCGTAGCGTGCTCCGCTGCATCATCGAGAAGTTCGGCGGGGGGCCGGTCGGGCTTGAAACGATCGCCGCCTCGATCAGCGAAGAGGCGGATACGATCATGGACGTGTACGAACCATTCCTTCTGCAATGCGGCTTTCTCCAGCGCACTCCGCGAGGCAGGATGGCGACCGCGTCGGCGTACCGCCACCTCGGTCTCCCGGTACCTGGCCGCCTCGACGCCCAGCGGGCGCTCTGGGAGCTGGAAGAAAGCGACGAGACCGAGTGACCGGCCGGAGCCGGAAGCTGGTTTCGAGCGGCGGCCCGTGGGAAGAGCGTGTCGGCTACTCCCGCGCCGTCCGCGCGGGCAACGTCGTCTACGTCTCCGGGACGACGGCCGCCCAGCCCGATGGCTCGGCCCACGGCGGCGACGACGCCTACTTGCAGGCGAAGCGCTGCTTCGAGGTCGTCGCTGAGGCGCTGGCGGAAGCGGGCGCGGCGATGGCCGACGTCGTCCGGACGCGCATGTTCGTGACGGACATCGGCCGCTGGGAAGAGTTCGCGCGAGCGCACGGCGAGGTCTTCGGCCAGGTGAAACCTGCCGCGACGATGGTGGAGGTGAGGCGGCTGATCGCCCCCGAGCTGCTGATCGAGATTGAGGTCGAGGCGGTCGTCGACGAGCGCTGACCTTGCGAGGGGGTTCGCCGCGTCAGGATTCGAGCGAGAACGGCGGGTATTCGTCACGCATCAGGAGCGCGTAGGCCTCCACGCGCACTTGCCAGCGCCAGACCTTGAAGCCAAAGTCGTAGAGGCCCGCCGGGTAATTGCCCGTGAAAAGGATCGCGAACCAGGCGATAACGGTGGTCACGAACCAGGCGAACCCAAGGACCGCCAGCAGCAGCAGGTGCGGGATCAGATAGAAGATCCGCAGCCCCACCGAGAGCTTGTTGCGTGGGATCTCGGGATAGGAGACGTCGAAGCGGACCGGGTAGTCGCCTTCGCCGAACGGCGGGTACTCGTCGCGGAAGAGGGCGATGTACGCGCTGACCTTGGTGTGCCAGCGCATGTAGAAGGCGGTCAGATCCCATAGTCCGCGCGGATGGTTCCCTGTGAAGAGGATCGCGAACCACGCGATGAAGGCGCAGACGCCCGCCACCGCGCCAAGCACGCCGCTGCTCCCGGCGCTAAAGAAGCCCGAGCCTCCGCGCGCGGCGCCCCACCCCAGGAATGCGAAGCCGACGCCGGGGCCACCGACAAGCAGGAACTGGGGAATCGCGAGGATGATGCGGAACCCCACTGTCAACCGGTTGCGGTTCTCCAGGCAGGAGTTGAGCTCGAGCGCCACCGGATAGCCGGCCGGCGGCAGCGACGGGGATGTTGTCGGTTCAGTCATCGTTGGCCTCCAAATCGGGCCAACAGTAACCGGTCCGCGTCCACTCCGGAACGGGCCAACCGGCCCAGAGAACTCACCCTTCCCAGACGATCTCTGTCTCCCCGAAGACAACGGTATCCCCGGGCCTGGCACCCTCACGGCGCAATGCGCGGGTAACACCCCAGCGATCCAGGCGACGGATAACCTCGTCGCTCGCGCCCACCATCTCGGTGTCCATCATCTCAACGAACGTCACGACCCGGTGGCCCTCAACGATGAACCGACCCGGCCCCTCCCGGTAGACGCTGAACCGCTCCTGCGACTGCGGCCTCAGCACAGGCAGCTCGCCGGCTGGCTCCGCCGCGCCGCGCGCCCGCTCGACGTGTACGAGGCGCATGAGCTCGGCACACAGCTCTTCCGTGCCCTGCTGAAACTCGGCGGAGACAACACGTACCGGCGCTCCAACATGAGCGGCGAGCGCCGATGCCGACGCTTTCGCCTGCTCCTCGTCGATGTCGGACTTCGTGACCGCCACCACGCGCACAACCTCATCCAGCTTCGGGTCATACGCGCGCAGCTCTCCCTCGATGAGTTCATAGTCCGTGACTGGATCTGGCGACGTGCTGTCGACCACATGCAGCAGCACGCGGCAGCGGCGGATGTGCTTCAGGAACTCAAAGCCAAGGCCATAGCCCTCGCTCGCTCCTTCAACCAGACCCGGCAGGTCCGCCAGCGTGAACCGGTCCCAGGCGACGTTGACGACACCCAGCATCGGCTCGAGCGTCGTGAACGGATATGCGGCGATCTTCGGCTTGGCGTTGGAGACTGCCGCGAGGAAGGTCGACTTCCCGGCATTCGGCAGCCCAATGAGCCCCACGTCAGCGAGCAACCGGAGGTCTAGCCGAAGATCCAGCTCCTCGCCCTCGTGGCCCTTCTGCGAGAAGGACGGCGTCTGGTTTGTCGACGTTGCGAAGCGCTTGTTCCCCCAGCCGCCACGACCACCATGTGCGACCAGCACCTCGTCACCCGGCTGCACAAGGTCCGCAATCAGATCGTCAGTCTCAACGTCATAGATCACGGTCCCAGCAGGGACTTCGAGGTACAGATCAGCCCCATGAGCGCCGGTCCGCAGGTTCGGCCCGCCATTCCCGCCGTTCCCGGCCTTGAAGCGCTTCTTCGAGCGGTACTGCTCGAGCGTGTACACATCATCGACCGCTCTCACGTACACCCGGCCGCCGCGCCCCCCGTCGCCACCGTCGGGACCACCCTCCGGGACAAACTTCTCGCGGTGGTAACTGACGACGCCGTGACCGCCGTTCCCACCTGCCACATGAATCTCAATCGCATCCAGCATCTCTATCCATCTGAACAGAGAGAGCGGAAGAAGGAAAGGTGATGGAGAAGACGAGCCGTTGGGATCGTTGGGATTCACCTCTCGAAGGGACACTACAGATTCATTCCGGCTAAACGCAGGCGATCGAAAGGTATTGGGAACATGGTGCGGAACTAGGCTGAGTGGTGGCGGGAATCCCGGCGGATGCAGCATGAGCGCGGCCAGTGTGGGGGAAGACGTAGGGAATCTCGATGAGATCCGCCCGCGAAACCCCTGAGAATCCCCGAGGTTAGAACCCGTTTGTTCCGTCGGTGAAACGCAGCGCATCCAGCCAGACGCCGTCGATCGCCATCTCCCAGTGGAGGTGTGGCCCGGTGGAGAGGCCGGTGTTGCCGCTCATCCCGACCACGTCGCCCTGTTCCACCATCTGGCCCTCGGAAACGTTGAACGAGCTCATGTGCGCGTAGCCTGAATACAGACCGCCGCCATGGTCGATGATCACCATGTTCCCGCGCTCTTGCAGCTGGCGCGCGAGCACAACGCGGCCGCGGTTGGTCGCTTTGACCGGCGTACCCTCAGGGACGCCGATGTCAGTCCCGCCGTGGTGGCCGGAAGGAGGGCCCCCGTTGATCGAGCGTTGCTCGCCGTAGCGGGCCGTGATCGGTCCTTCGACGGGAACGAGCCAGCCCCCCGACCAGTACTTTTCCGGAGTTACCTTCGAGTAGATCGCTTTCAACTGCGCGAGCTCGTCGTTCACGATCCTGGGGTCGAGGAGGGCGTCCTTATCCGCGCTGAAGGCGAGCGAATCCACACTCCACTTCGTTTGCACGACCGTCACAGTCTGCGAAAGCGTGCCTTTCGTACCGTTCGGGAGGGTGAAGTCGACCTTCAGCGGCTGTGGCCCAGGCGGGTCGTCGGTGTCCACGCCGACGAACGAGAACATGCTCTGCGTGCCCTTTGTCAGCGGATACGACCGTCCCAGGAAGGTGATCGACCCTCCAGATACCCCTCCCAGCACCGAGACGAGGATCGCACCCGCCTGGTAGACCTGCGTGGTCGAGAGATCAAGCTCGGGTGGTGGGAGCGGCGTACCGGTGGGCGTGGCCGCGGCGCCGCTGGCGGTTGAGCTTGCGAGCGCGGGGACCGGGCTGCCAACGTGAACAACGACGCCCGCGCCAGCGTCCGTGGAGCCGCAGGCCGCCGCGCCGAGCGTACAGAAAGCCGCGAGGGTGAGCAGCGAACCCCGCGGCCATCGCATTCGCGTATGTTCGACCCTCGTGCATCAAGCGTCGACGGTGTGTAACGGGGCCGGCAAGGCGCCGAGCGCCGGCGCTCGGTCGCGTACACTGCTCCCATGGACAGGGAAGAGCTTCAGCGGCTCCTCGCCGACGTCGCCAGCGGTTCGCGCGGCGTGGACGACGCCGTCCGGCAATTGGAGACGGCGCCATTCGAGGACCTCGGCTTTGCCGCGGTCGACCATCACCGGGCGCTGCGCGACGGGCTGCCGGAGGTGGTGCTCGGCCTCGGGAAGACGCCGCTGCAGGTTGCGGAAATTGCTCGCCGTATCTTCGAGTCCTCCGGCCGGGTGCTCGTGACGCGGGTCGAGGCCGGCCACGTCGAGGCGCTGCGGGCCGAGTTGCCCGGCGTGCACCACGATCCCCACGCCCGTCTCGCCTGGCTCGACCCCTCGCCGCGGCCGCGAACCGGGAACGTGGCGGTCGTGACGGCCGGCACGTCGGACATCCCCGTCGCGGAGGAGGCGGCTCTCACCGCCGAGATGATGGGCGCCGCGGTCCAGCGCCACTACGACGTTGGCGTCGCCGGGCTTCACCGCCTCGCCGGGCGGATGGAGGCGCTGCGGGCCGCCAACGCGCTCGTCGTGGTAGCCGGAATGGAGGGCGCGCTCCCGAGCGTCATCGGCGGGCTCGTCGCAAATCCCGTGATCGCCGTGCCCACGTCGATCGGCTACGGCGCGTCATTCGGCGGGCTGGCGGCTCTCCTCGGGATGCTGAACAGTTGCGCCACGGGCGTGAGTGTCGTGAACATCGATAACGGCTTCGGCGCGGGCTATCTCGCGGCCACGATCAACAGGCTGGCGGTGGGAATTGCCGATTGACGATTGCCGATTGCCGATGAGAGGCGCATGCCGGTGACGGCCGCGCTCGTCTTCGACTGCTTTTCGGGGATCGCCGGGGACATGACGATCGCGGCGCTGGTTTCGGCGGGGGCGTCGCTGGAGCGCGTGGCCGAGGGTTTGCGGCGGCTGCCGCTGCCGGCGTTCGAGCTGGCGGCGACGGAGGTCACGCGCGGCGGCCTGCGGGCGCTCCACCTCAAAGTGACCATCGCCGGGGAGCGGACCTACCAGCCCGACGAGATGCGGGCCATGGTGCGAGCGGCCGCGTTCCCGGAGCGGGTCGAGGAGCGGGCGCTGGCGGCCATTGACTGGCTCGAGCGCGGCGAGGCCGGCGCCCACGGCACCAACCGGCCGCACCTCCACGAGGCCGGCGGCGTCGACGCGGTGATCGACCTGGTCGGTTCCATGCTGGCGCTCGAAGACCTGGGGATCGAAGCCTGTTGCTGTCCGGTGGTGACCGTCGGCTCAGGGACGATAGCACGGACCTCGCACGGACCGATTCCGGCGGCGCCCGGCCCGGCGGCGGCGCACATCCTGGAGGAGGCCGGCTTCGCCCTCCGCTTCGTCGAAGCGAGCCACGAGCTGGTGACACCCACCGGCGCGGCGATCCTCGCGGCCGTCGCCAGCCCCGGCCCGGCGACCATCATCCTGGCTGCCCACGGCGCCGGCGCCGGCACCTTCGACCCCCCGGGGAGGCCGAACGCGCTGAGGGTGTTTCTGGGGAGTGGGGACAA
>JAKALX010000132.1 GCA_021823905.1 Chloroflexota bacterium
GCCGGTCAGCCGTACGCCGTCCCGTCGGATAACCCGTTTGCTTCGTCCCCCAATGGAGCCCGGCCCGAGACGTGGGTCTACGGGCTTCGCAATCCCTGGCGATTTAGCTTTGACTATGAGGGCGCGAAGCTCTGGATCGGCGACGTCGGCCAGAACACCTGGGAGGAGATCGACATCGGCGAGCGCGGCAAGAACTATGGCTGGAGCGCCACGGAGGGATTCCACTGCTACAAGCCGTCGAACGGCTGTGATCAACAGGGACTGCAATCGCCCGTCGTCGAGTACAGCCACGATCACGGCAACTGCTCGGTGACAGGTGGTTATGTCTATCGAGGCAACGCCGTCCCGTCGCTGCGCGGCTGGTATGTCTACGGCGACTACTGCACGGGTGCTATCTGGGCGATCCCGGCAGACTCCGCGCCCGGCTCGAGGCCAACGCCGGTGGTGCTCCGCGCGAGCGGTCCCCAAATCGCCTCCTTTGCGCAGGACTCGTTCCGCCAGGCGGCGCCGCCCGAGCTCTATCTCCTGTGCTTCGACGGCAAGATCTACCGAATCAGCCCCTGACCGCCGTTTGCCACGCTCGAGCCTCAGCCAGCAAGATGGCCCCGATGAGGGACCACAGGGGAAGCATCGGGCGGCACTACGGCGGCAAGCAATTCGCCGAGCGCATCCTGGCGGCGGCGAAGGACGCGGGCGTGGATCCGATCACGCCCGCCGGCCTTGCACCCGCCGACGAGTTCCATACCGGCGGCATCCGCTCCACGCGCGAGCTGGCCGCCCTGGCGGAACTGAGCGCGGGCCAGAGCGTGCTCGACGTCGGCTGTGGCATCGGCGGCCCCGCGCGCATCCTCGCGGCCGAGTTTGGCTGCAGTGTGACGGGGATTGACCTGATGCCGGAGTTCGTCCGCTCGGCTTGCGTTCTCACCGAAGCGTGCGGTTTGTCGGAGCGCGTCACGTTCGTCGAAGGCAATGCGTTGGCCATGCCGTTCGACGACGGCCGCTTCGACGTGGCCTGGACGCAGCATGTGGTGATGAACATCGAAGATCGACCGGGTTTCTACCGGGAGGCGGCGCGCGTGCTGAAGCCGGGTGGCATTTTCGCCTTCTTCGACGTCCTCGCCGGCTCCGGGGATCCCCTGGACTACCCCGTGCCGTGGGCCGACAGGCCCGCCATCAGCTTCCTGTACGGCCCAGACGAAACGCGCGCTTTCCTGGCCGACGCGGGCTTCGAGCTTGCAGCGTGGGAAGACCACACCGAGCGTTATGTGAATATGCTTTCGGCCATGCCGCCGGCGCCTGCAGGCGCGGCTCTCACGCTACGGCTGGTGATGGGCGATGACATGCCGAGGAAGACCGGGAACATGCTCGAAGCCGCCCGCGACGGCCGCCTGACGTATGCACGCGCGGTCTGTCGGAAACCGTAGCCACCGCTACGCCGGAGTCGCTGGCCGCCCGATCCCGAGGTACCGGGCGCCGCGCGATTCAACCTCGCGCCGGTCGAGGGCGTTGCGGGCGTCGACAATCAGCCGTGCGACGTTCGCCCAGTCCAGGGCTGCATACTGCCGGTGGTAGGCATGCACGACTGCCACGTCGTATCCCGCGAGGGGCTCCGGCGCTGGATCGAAGCCAAGCTCGCGAGTCCCAGCCTCGCTGAGAAGGGGGTCGTGGCCCCAGACCCGAGCGCCGCGCGCGCTGAATTCGCGGAGCAGATCGACCGCGTTGGTATGCGGCGTGACGGCGACGTTCGGCCGGAAGGTGAGCCCGAGGATGAGCACCTTCTTGTCGGCGAGGCCGCCGAGCAGCTCTTCGACGCGGTGCACGGCGTAGGCCGGCATTTCGTCGTTCACCTGCCGCCCGCGGGCCGAGAGCGAGCTGGGGCCCTCGCCTTGCATCAGGAAACGGGGATAGACCGGGATGCAATGACCGCCGACGCCGGTCCCCGGCACGTGGAGGTGAGAGTACGGCTGGCTGTTCGCGGCCTGCAGAACCTCGCTGATGTCAACGCCGTGAACGTCGGCGACCTGTGCAAGCTCGTTCGCGAGCGCAATGTTGAGATCCCGGTAGGCGCCCTCGGCGAGCTTGCTCAGCTCAGCCGTTTCCGCATTTGCGAGCTGGAGCACCTGCCCGCCGAAGACCTCGCGGTAGAACGCCGCCGCGCGGTCGCCACCCGCGGGATCGACACCGCCGACCACTTTCGGATACTTGGTCAGGTCCTCGATCACGCGCCCCATCAGCAGGCGTTCGGGGCTGAACGCGACCGAGAAGTCCCGCCCGAGCTTCATCCCGTTCGATTCGAGCCGTGGCGCCAGTTCCCTGCGGGTCGTCCCGATCGGCAGCGTCGTGTCGAAGATGCAGAGCGTCCCTGGCTTCATTCCTCGCGCGACGTCCTCGGCTGCGGAGAACAGGTTCCGCAGGTCGGCGCGGCCCGATTCGTCGACGTCCACCGCCACCGCGAAGAGAACCGTCTCGCACTCTGCTACGGCCGCGATCGTATCGGTGGTCGCCTGGAAGTTGCCCCCGGCAACCACCTGCTTCAACAGCTCTCCGAGGCCCGCCTCGTCGGGCAGCGGGTTCTCGCCCCGGTTCACTTTCCCGACGAGCTCCGTGTTGATGTCGCAACCGAAGACACGGTGTCCGTTCGAAGCGATCTTCGTGGCGACCGGCAGACCAATGCGGCCGATGCCAACGACGGCGACGTTCAAGCCGAAACCCCCACCGGCGCGACAGCCACGGGCAATGCGGAATCAGCAGAGCGGACGAGCGCCTCGGCGACGGCGAGGGCGACGATGCCGTCGTGAGCGGTGACGGCGGGGGGTGTTCCGGCGATGGCTGCGTCGCGGAAACTCTCGAGTTCCAGGCGAAGCGGCTCGCGGTTCGCCACCGGGTACCGGGTCATCGGGCCTTCGGTCACGCTCGCGATCACGCCTTCGCGCGCGCTGGCGGCGTAGTTCTCGTAGAACGCCAGCGACTGCGCCGCATAGTCCAGCGCGAACATGCCCTTCTCGCAGAGCACGGTCAGGGTTCGCTCCTTCATCGGCGTCAGCCAGTTGATGTCGAGCATCCCCTGGGCTCCGCCGGTGAAGGTGAGCAGCCCGGCGAACAGGTCTTCGTTCTCCGTGTGAACGTGGCGGCGGGACTCGGCGTAGACGCGTTCCACTTCCGCGTCGAGCAGGTAGCGCATGACGTCGATGTCGTGCGGCGCCAGGTCGTGGATCACGCCGACGTCGCGGATCCGATGCGGAAACGGCCCGACCCGCCGGGCGCGCAACTGGATGACGCGGCCACCCTGTCCGGCGAGAAGCCGCTGCTTCAGCTCGCGAACCGCCGGGTTGAAGCGCTCGATGTGGCCCACCGTCAGCAAGACGCCTTCGGCTCGAGCTGCCTCCGCGATTCGCGCCGCCGATTCGAGTTCCGCCGCAATCGGTTTCTCGACCAGCACGTGGGCGCCGGCCCGGATCGCCGCGACAGCGACCTCTTCGTGCAGCTGGGTGGGCACGACAACGCAAACGAGCTCCGGCCGAATCTCCCGTAGCAGCGTCGGCGCGTCGCCGAAGCCAAGGATTGGGCGGCCGCCGAGAGCACGGCGGACACGTTCGGGATCGGCGTCAGCGACGGCTACCAGCTCGACCCCCTCGAGATCCGCGAGGACGCGCGCGTGGTTGGCGCCCATGGAACCGAGGCCAATGACGGCGGCGCGAAGCGGTGAAGTCATTGCTTGGAGCGTAGCCCGGATCCCCTAAAGGCGGAAGCTCAGGGGCCCGCCAGGCGGTTCACGGTCGCGGCGATGTACTCGACGTCTTCCGGCCCGAGCGCCGGGTGAACGGGAAGCGACAGGACGGCCCTGGCGGCTGCTTCGGCGACCGGGAACGAACCCTCGCCGAAGCCCATCTCCCGGATGATTGGCTGCTCGTGGATCGGGATGGGGTAATGAACGGCCGTGCCGACGCCGGCCTCCTGGAGCTTCTGTTGGAGCGCGTCGCGGTCGCCGGTCACGCGAATGGTGTACTGGTGGAAGACGTGGCGATCGCCGTCGCGGACACGAGGCGTTTCGACCACCCGGATGAGCTCCGAGAGCCGCGTGGCGTTGGCGATGCGCGTCTCGTTCCAGCCCTCGAGCCGGCCGAGCTGCACGAGACCGATCGCCGCGTTCATCTCCTGCATGCGCCAGTTGAGCCCGAAGGCCTCGTGCAGGTAGCGCCGCTCCTGGCCGTGGGCGCGAATCAGGCGCGCACGATGAGCGACCTCGTCGTCGTTCGTGGTCAGGATCCCGCCCTCGCCGGTCATCATGTTCTTCGTTGGATAGAAGCTGAAGCAGCCGGTCCCGAACGTCCCGACGGGCCGGCCCTGGTGCGCCGCGCCGTGCGCCTGGGCCGCGTCTTCGACCAGCGCGAGGTCGTTGTCCTCGCAGATCTCCGCGATCTCGGCGATTCGCGCCGGGTGACCGAAGATGTGGACGGGCATGACTGCCTTCGTCTGGTCCGTGATTGCGTCCTCAAGCTGTCCCGGATCGAGGTTGAAGTCGAACGGATCGACGTCAACGAATACCGGCGTCGCGCCGCAGGCGATGATGCTCGTGGCGGTCGCGATGAAGCTGAACGGGCTCGTGATCACCTCGTCGCCGGGACCGACGCCGTTCGCCTGGAGGGCGACGATGAGCGCGGCGGTGCCGCTGTTGACGCCGATTGCGTGCTTCGCGCCGACATACTCGGCGAAGGCGCGCTCGAACGCCTCGGTACGCGGGCCCTGCGCCAGCTGGCCGCTGTCGAGCACCTCCATGACGGCCTGCTTCTCTTCGGCGCCGATAAATGGCTTCGCGACGGGGATGAACGGGCGCGTGGAAGCGGTCATGGCTGCCAGTCCTTTCGTGGCGCGAGGAGCGTCAGGGGGTGTCGCCGCCTTCGAGCGTACCAAGCCCGGAGCCTTCGCGCCGGTAGCGGCGGCTACACTCCCTGCATTTCAGGTCGTCCGAAAGCCTGCGAGCGCAGACGCACACCCAGCCAAGCGGCCGGGCGGGATTGCCGGCGACAAGGGCGTGGTCCGGGACGTCTGTGGTGACGACCGAGCCGGCCGCAACGAGCGCCCAGCGCCCGATCGTCATCCCCGGCAGGATGACCGAACGAGAGCCGACGGCTGCGCCGTACTTCACCGTCGTGCGGCCCACGTGCCAGTCGTCGACGCTCTTGAGCGAGCCGTCGGGGTTGATCGCCCGCGGGTAGCGATCGTTCGTGAACACCACCTCCGGGCCGACGAAGACGCCGTCCTCGAGCGTCGTGCCCTCGTAGACGCAGGAGTAGTTCTGGATCTTGCAGTTCGCGCCCACCCGCACGTCGGCGCCGACGTAGACGCCCTTGCCGACGACACACCCCGGGCCGATGGTCGCACCCTCGCGCACCTGGGCGTGGTGCCATACGCTGGCGCCCTCGCCAATCACCGCGCGCTCACTGACCTCTGCCGTCGGGTGAATCCGAGGCGCTGTCACGGGGTCGGGAGCTCGCTGGTCTCGGCCTCGTCACCCTCGATCGAGTACTTGCGGCCAACAAGGTGGATCCGCCGCTTGAGCTCGTCGTGGTCGTCCCAATCACCCGAGCAGATCTCGTCGATCAGGCGGCTGATCTCGGACTCCGTGACCTCGACGCTGGCGGAAAGGCGCATCACCTTCGGGTGCTCGGTGGGGGTCATCTGCTCGAAGTCGGCGACGAGCTCTTCGCGCAGCTTTTCGCCAGGCCGCGGGCCGGTGAACACGACCTCGATGTCGTCGCCGGGGCGAAGCCCGCGGAGGCGGATCATGCGCTCGGCAAGCTCGAGAATGTTGATCTCTTCGCCCATGTCGAGCATGTAGATGTTCCCGTGGCCGCCAAAGGTCCCGGCCTGGATGACCAGGCTCACGGCCTCGGGGATGCTGATGAAGTAGCGCATCATGTCGGGGTGCATGACTGTGACCGGCCCGCCGCGCTCGATCTGGCGCATGAACGTCGGCACCACCGAGCCGCGGCTGCCCATGACGTTGCCGAAACGCACAGCCGCGTAGCTTGTGACGTCGCTCTCGCGCGCGAGAGCGAGGACAAGAAGCTCCGCGATGCGCTTGGTCGCGCCCATGACGCTGGACGGCCGCACCGCCTTGTCCGTCGAGATGAGGACGAACATGCCGGTGCCATACTTCCGCGCCGCGCGTGCGGTGTTGAGCGTTCCCAGCACGTTCACGTGGAAGGCTTCCTCGGGATGCTCCTCCATCATCGGCACGTGCTTCAGGGCGGCGGCATGGTAGACGAGGTCAGGCCGCACCTTGCGGAACACCGAGTCGATCCGCTCTTCGTCGACAACGTTCGCGACCCAGAGCTTGATGGCCGTCTCGGGGGAGGCCATGGTCAGTTCTATCGAGAGGTCATAGAGCCCCGTCTCGTTGTTGTCGAGCAGGTGCAGTTCGCGCGGGCGGAACGTGAGCACCTGGCGGCACAGTTCCGAGCCGATCGAGCCGGCGGCCCCGGTTACCAGCACCACCTGGTCTTTCACCGATTGGCTGCAGGCGCTGTAGTCGACCTGGACTGGCTCCCTGCCAAGTAGGTCATCGAGGGTGATCTCGCGCAGCGTGTCGTGCCCATGGCCGAGCACCCAATTGTCGACACCCGGCACCATCCGCACCGGAACGCTCTGGCGCTGGCAAGCTCCTACGATGTCACGGACGAGATATCCCGGCGCGCGCGGAATCGCGATCGCGACCACGTCGGCGTCGACACGGCGGCAGACGGACTCGATCTCCGGGAGCGTGCCGAGGACGCGCAGTCCGTGGATCCGCGTGCGCAACTTCTTGGGGTCGTCGTCGACAAATCCGACCGGCTGGTAGTTCAGCTCGGGAGTGTTCTGAAGCTCGCGCGCGAGAAGCTGGCCGGTATGCCCGGCGCCCACGATGAGCAACCTGCGCGAGGCGCTGGCGCTCCAGGGCAGGCGCATGAGCAGGCGCGTGCGCATCTTGACGAACGCCATGCCAGGAAAGATCAGCGCCCCGGACATCAGCACGACCGAGAGCGGCAGATTCCGGTCCTGGAACCACATGTTGATGCCGAAGACGACGAGGGTGACCGCGAGAACCGGCCGGAAGAGCGCGAGGATGTCGCCGAGACTCCCGTACGACCACATCGTCCGGTACACGCCGAAGATCCAGTTGCCGAGCACGTAACCACCGGCAATCAGCGGGAGTGCCTGGAGGACGAAGATCGCGTTCTCGTGCGGGACCTTGCCGTCGAACCGCAGGAGCAGTCCGGCGGTGTACGCGGCGAGAACGACCAGCACGTCGAGGACCATCGCGCCCCCGGTGTGGAGCGCCTCAGCGGCGAAGACGCCACGGCTGGTCAGGGGAGCGTCGTCGGATTGTTGCGCGGGAGAATCGGCCATCAGCGAGCGCCGCTCCCTTCGAGGACGACCCGAAATGTCCGCCAGAGGATCGAGATATCCGTCATGAGCGAATGCCGATCCACGTAGGCGAGATCGTAGTGAACGATTTCGTCATAGGTCAAATCCGATCTACCGCTGACCTGGGCCAGGCCGGCGATCCCGGGCAACACGTCGTGACGCCGATGATACTCCGGTGGGTACTGACGGACGATCTCCGGGATTTCCGGGCGCGGGCCAACAAGGCTCATTTCGCCTTTGAGCACGTTGAGCAGGTTCGGCAGCTCGTCGATCGAGGTCTTGCGCGCGATCGCCCCGAAGCGGGTAATCCGAGGGTCGCGCTCGCCCTCGGGAGCGAACACGAACGCCGACCAGTCCTCAACGTGCCGCTCCGGTTCTTCGCCCGGCTTCGCGTGCCGCATGGTCCGCAGCTTGTACATCGCGAACGGCCTGCCGTGGAAGCCGACGCGCTCCTGCACGAAGAACGGGTTCCCGCGCAGTTCGACAGCAAGTATGAGGGCGAATACGCCGCCCACCAGAAAGGCGGCCGGGGACACAAGCAGTGTCAGCGTCACGTCGAAAACGCGCTTCGCCATCGCCCGGAGGATATCGAACGGGCGTGCTAGGGGCGATTGCGACGGGTTGCCCTGACGTTCACTCGTCGGCACTAATCGTCGGGAAGGCTGTTCTCGAGAGCTTCCAGGAACTCTTCCGTGCTCATGAAGATCCGGCCTCCTGCCCGTGGGGACGGAGCGGGCCCATGGCGCACTGTGGGACGGTCTATCTCGATGTGCCCATCGGAGAACAGCCGGACGTGGACCTCTTCCCCTTCGAGCGCAACATCCGAGCGAGGGTCGCGGGGATCCTTAGGCTGCCGTCGCTCTGTACCCGGAGGCGCCTTTGCTGGATCGCGTACGGCCAAATCCCGCCAGTCGGCTGGGGTTCGATTTCGGCCTGTTCGAGCGGCCGCGGTTTTCGAATCGCCATGCCCCCAGGTTACACCAGCTCCAGGACCTCGCCCTCGTACTGCCGGGCGCCCCGGCGCATCTCGATCGTCTTCCCGAGCTTGACCACACAGTCCGCGACACCGCTTGCCTCGCCCAGCGCGTCGAAGTCCTGCATCCCACAGACGTTGCAGGTGCCGTGGTGGCAGTCGGGCATGGTCTTTTCGTTGTGGACCGCATTCCACTGGCCGCGCAGGTAGCTCTTCGTCACACCGCAGTCGACGTGGTCCCATGGCAGCGGATCGCGGGTGTCCCACTCGCGGTGGGCGAACCAGGCGGCGTCGACACCCGCGGATTCGAACGAGTCGCGCCAGCGCTGGCCGTCGAAGTACTCGCTCCAGGCGTCGAACCTGGCGCCGCGCCGCCAGGCCTCGTAGATGCCGTTCGCGACTCGCCGGTCGCCACGGCTGAGGACGGCCTCGATGAAGCTGTCCGCGGGGTCGTTCCAGCTGAACTCGAGACCAGCCGAGCGGCAACCGTCGCGGAGGAGCTGGTGTTTGACCGCCAGCTCCTCGGCGGTGTCCTGGCGGGCCCACTGGAAGGGCGTGTGCGGCTTCGGCACCAGGTTGCTCGTGCTCACGCGGACGCGCGCGCGTCCGCCCACGTGCTTGCGCCCGATCGCCTTTACTTTCTGGCCCATCTCGACTATCCCGGCCACGTC
>JAKALX010000133.1 GCA_021823905.1 Chloroflexota bacterium
CGACGCGCTTGAACGCCTGGCTTCGCTGCTTCTCGAGCGCGAGTCCCTCGATAATGAGGACCTTCGCTTGTTGCTTGGACCGTTCGAAGCCGCGAAGGCCTGAAAACAGACCCCGCCCGGGAACAACGAACCTGCCTCACAACTTTCCGGCGACGAGCTCTGTCGGTCACCGCAGCAATTGCGCGAATCTGGCAAATGCAGCGGGCCACGCCCGTGCTCCTTGAAGCCATGATGCCGAACGTAGCACGATGAGCGAGACGACCGTCGTCGCCGTCCACAACCAAAGCGCGGCCGCGATTGCGACCACAACTACATGACGCCGGAGGTCCGACTGCCGCGGGTCGATCTGAGTCAGGGGCGCGGTGAGCCCAACGCCGACGAACGCGGCAACCACGCCAAGCCAGGCTCCCCTTGGTCGCACCAACCCGGCCAGGAGCAGCGGCGGCAAGACAATAGGCGAGAGCCAGTATGGCGAGATACCGATAAGAAATGACCGGACCGCTGCGAGCGGGCCCGACAGTCGATATGACGTCACGCCCTCGTTGGTCTTTGCGGCAACGGCAGTTGGCGAAGCGCCAAGAAGGAGTGCGGCCATGGTGTGTGTGAGTTCATGCTGCAGCGTATCGACGAAGCGGCCGCGCTGCGTGCGCCTCGCCAGGGCGTAGGCAATCGCACCAAGGAGTGCCCCGCCCAACACCCAGAGGTCTTCGGGGTGGCGTGCCAGCGCGCGGGAGAATAGCCGGCCAGCGGTCGCGGGCGCCAGAACTGCAGGCATGCCGGCGAAGATGACGACACAAGCACCAAGAAGAACCTCAGCCG
This sequence comes from Chloroflexota bacterium, assembly GCA_021823905.1. Taxonomy (GTDB): domain Bacteria; phylum Chloroflexota; class Dehalococcoidia; order Tepidiformales; family Tepidiformaceae; genus JAKALX01. Next base: position 820 of record JAKALX010000133.1, read on the forward strand.
CGGAACGCCCCTTCATCAAGGTGAGACTAGCACCGTTTCAGAGGGAGTTTACGCCGCGGAAGCTCGCGCGTCCTCTCTAGCATCGGCACCCCTGTCGCTCTTTGGTGGTTTCCGCAACCCGTGAATCAGGTAGAGACCCATGGCGTCCTCCAGGCGGCGTCGCCCGCTGTGGTCGAGGGACTGGGCGATCCGCGTGAACGCCTGAACGATGTCGAAGCGTTGCACGCCCCACAGCGAGAGTCTCTCCATGGCGTCCGCCGTGACCCAACGCCCAACGCGGCCGCGCGGGCTGCCAAGGCGGAAGTGATAGAAGATGCGCTCGATCTCCTGGACGGGGTCCTCGATGCTCTTCGTGCGTGACTCCGCGAGGCGGCTGGCCATACCCTTGCCGTCTCGGACCACCTCCTCCAACGTCGAGCAAAGCACCGACCGAAAGGTGTCGCGGTCCATCCTCGTGTAGCGGGTCCGAAGGGCCTCCTGCGCCGAGGAAACATGTGTGAGGCCGTTCTGGCAGACAACCCGGACCAGCACGCAGCGGACCTCGAGCGGGTGGCAGCCCGTCTCGCTCGTGATGATGTCGATCCCGGCGTAGGCAAGGTCCGGCTTCGTCGGCGTTCCGAGGTTCAAGGCTTCGCCCTGGATCAGGCGCAGGGTGAAGAAGTCCTCTTCGGCGTGGAGGTTAGTAACCGTGGCGCCAGCCTCGCCGGCAATCGAACTGACCTCGGCGAACACCTCGAGATCGTCGAGTCTGACGTAGCTCTGGGGCAGGATCGCCCTCACCTTCGGGAAGCCGACACCTTTGAGTCGGAGCAGGAATGGCTTTTCGTTCGTCTCGTCCGCCATCTCGAGGAAACACCGGAGCGCCTTCGCGGCCAGCGGGGCGGGCGCCCGTTCGACGAACTGAAGCGGCACGCCGGAGGTAGCGCAAAGCTGCGACAGCGCCGTCGGCAGGAGGCGGAGGACCTGGTCGCCGCCGTTGGCGCGGCGGACTAACCGAAAGCGCTTTTCGGGTGCCTGGAGCGGGTCGCCGATATCGATGCGGAGGCTCGACAACGGCGCATAGATATCCCTCGTGTCGGCACGCTGCGTGCGAAGTACTTCCCCGACTGCTGATAACGGCATCGCCCTCACCCCTGCTCGTCGCGCCATGTGACCTTGCCTCCTTCCCTGCACCAGGGTTCGCTGCACTTCTTGCAGAACTTCGCGGGCACCAGTCGCTTCTCGACGCAACGCGCCTTGACGCGGACGCGCCCCTCGCTGTCGACGAAGACGAAACGATTGGTGCCTGGGACGTGCGCCCAGCTTGGCGCCAGTTCGGAGTCCTCCGGCGTGGGTGACCTGGTCATCTCGATCGGTGCAACCGTGAAACCCTCTTCCTTGAGGACTCGCATCCTTTGGCGGGCGTGTGCCCTAAAGATTCCGGCCGTGTCGTCGTCGAAGAAATCCACGTAGAGGCAGGCGTCCTTGCCGGGCGCCCGCCGCATGCCTCGGCCAACGGCCTGCAGCACCTTCAGGCGCGACTTGAGGCCACCCGCTTGGATCAGCACGTGGATCCCGTCGATACTGACTCCTTCCTGGAACAGGCCGGAGGTCGCGATCAGGCACTTGAGGCTGCTGCGGGCAAAGCATGCGGTGAGGTCGCGCAACTCGTTCCTCGGCGTACCGCCGTGCGCGAAGGCGGCGCCTTGCCCCACGAGGGCTCGCAGAGCGTGACCGTGCCGAACGTGATCCACAAGGAGGAGAACCGACCGGCCTCTTCCCGATTCCGCCTGCGCGACCTCGGTGATGAGGGCGTTTCTGTGCGCGTTGTCAACGATGAACCGGCGGTACAGGTCCCCAAACGGCTGCTCGGTCATGTCCGCATCGATGCGGCAGCGCACGAACCGGGTCTCGACCGGCGCCGCGTACCCCCTCTCGATCAGGAACTGCGCCGAGTACTTCCCGCCGGTGAGCGAGCCGCCGGCGAGGGCATCGAGCACCGCCTGGTCCTGGCCGCTGCGCACCGGAACCGCCGAGAGGTAGAAGTGGAAGCGCGGGTCGGCCCGGCGGATGACGTCGAAATAGGAGGCGGCGGCGGCGTGGTGGCCCTCGTCGAAGATGAGGGCGCCGCCGCGCCACGGATCCAGGTCAACCCGGTCCGCCTCGAGGCTTTGGACCAGCGCAACCGTGAGCGCGGCGGGCGCGCGCCGCCCGTCGCCGATCACGCCCGGCTCGACGCCGAGGTATGACCGCAGCGCTTTGATGGACTGGGCGAGGAGCGTCCGCGTCGTCACCAGATAGAGCGTGGGCAACGACAGCCTTGCGATCACCGCCGCTGCGAGGAGCGTCTTCCCGCCTCCGGTCCCGATGTCGATGACGCCGTGGCCGAGGCCGAGGGCGCGCTCGACAACTTCCTCCTGGTACTCCCTCAGAATATGCCCCGGCTGGAGGGTCCAACGGTCTCGCACTGCGGCCTGGGACCGCGCTTCGCGTATCCTGAGGCGGTAGCCGCATTTGCGGAGGAGGTGCTTGGCCTTCGCCAAGGCACCGTTCAGAACGGCATCTCGCCGCGGGTCGAAGATTTTGGCCCCGCCGGTACCGATCATGAGCGCCTCATCCGAAACCGAGCCCGGCAGGTGTGGGTTGAGTTCACTGTCAAGCAACTGCCTCGGCAGCGCGGCACCTGGGGCATAAAGTCGCGACTCCACGTTGCCCAAGTGGATCTCCACGAGCGCGTTAGTGAAGGCCACGAGTCGTCTCTCCGGGATGTTGGCGCCCAAAAGGTCTCATGTCGGAGGCTTCGTTCGATATACCAAACGCTATCGTAATGCTCTGCAAAACACTTGTCAACCCCCAGCGAACATGGTGTACGATATACGTTGTCAATGTCGAACGGGACTCGCCGGGTGGATTCACCTCGCCGAGGTCACCGTTCGGCAGAAGGGGCTTTGATGACCGTGGCAGAGCGGGAGACGCTGGGCTCGAGGATTCGCGCCCTGCGGCAGGAACGCGGCTATAGCCTGCGCCGACTGGCGGGGGAGATCGATCTCTCGCCTGGATACCTCTCACAACTCGAGCGTGGTGAGGCCGAGAATCCATCCAAGCAGGTGCTGGAAAAGGTCGCGGAAGGACTTGGTGTTCACGTGTCACGGTTGCTCGGCGAGGAGCCCGGCCAGTATTCACCAAACGGCAAGCTGCCGCCGGCGCTCCAGGATTTCCTCGACGAGGCGCGGACCCGAGGCCTCGCTGTCTCTGACGCGGATGCGCAGATGCTGCTCGCCATCCGGTACCGCGGGCGCCAGCCGCGCACGTCGGGAGACTGGGCATTGCTGTACGATCTCATCGCACGGATCGTCAAATAGGGAGGAGGGCGTGAGGCCATTGACTGCCGCTTCGGCGCTTGGGCCACCTATTCCCACCGCGGATGGGGGGATGGACGGGATTCGTACTGCGGTGGTGGCGAGGGCAGGGCGGCTCATTGAGCTCACACGGCGCGAGTTCCCCCAGTGGGCGCCCCCGCCCTTCTCACCTGACGTCTATGCGCAAGCCATTGGAATCTCGATCATCGAATCCCACGAACTGGTCCATTGGGACGCCTTGCTCGTTCCAACCGGCACGACACTGCAGATCATCTGCAACGCGAGGGGACGGAACGCCGGCCGCCGCCGGTTCTCGATCGCACACGAACTCGTCCACTGTTTCTTTGCCGATGCAGACGAGCGCTACCACATGCGCACCCGCCATCGTGCCGAGTACTACCGGAACGACGAGGCGCGGTTCCTCGAGCGCTTGTGCGACACTGGCGCCGCTGAGCTGCTCATGCCTCAGCCATGGTTTGCCGAAGCTGTTCAGCGCCGCGGGCGCACTGCGCAGGCGGTGCCTCTGCTCGCCGAGGAGTTCGGTGTTTCGCTGGAAGCGACCGCTCTGAGGTTGGTCGAAACCGCTTCCGAGCCTTGCGCAATCGCGTTCTTCGACCTTGCCGCCAAGCCCTCGGTCGAGGAGAGACTTGGTCGAAGGCAGGCCGCTAGGGGCGACACCGTAGCCTACCGTGTCAAGCGTGCGTTCAGATCGCCGGGCTTTCCGTACCTGATCCCAGAGGGCAAGTCAGTGCCGTCCGAATCGGCAATCTACCGCGCGTCCCTGCAGAACAGTGAGTTGGTTGCCGTCGACGCCCTCTCCTTGGGTGGGGGCGAACCGCACCTCACGCGGGTTTCAGCCTTTCCCCTGCACCGACACAACTCGATGGACGCTCCCCCGAGGGTTGTGGCGATCCTGCGCGTTGCCGAAACCGATCGACGCCCTGCGGCCCAGGCTACCTAGATGAGAGGTCAATCTGGCTAGCTCAGGATTCGAGATTCCGGTGTGTGCGGAGGATCTCTTCGGTTGCAAGGAATCGCTAGGTCAGCACGATGCAGGGAGGGCGGCAAGGCATCGGCGTCATGTCCGCGGTTGATCGATTCTGTTTCTCTTTTGGTGACCCGGTTTCTCTGTGAGGTCAACCTGCCTGACAATCCCGGAAGGGCCGGTCCTGGGCGGAAAGAAAATGCCGTCTGCTTCAAGGTTCTTGAATAGTGTGTTCCAGCTTTCGGGGTCCAGGGGGGCCAGCGGGCTCCCTCGCCGTCCGCGGCTGATCCAGCGGAGCTGCCAGTAGGTCGGCTTCGCGATGATCGCCTCGTCAAGGAGTATAGCGGTCGTCACGGTGGGTCGCCAGCCGCGCGTGGAGGCCTCGCGGAAACAATCGTAGTTGGAGCGAAGGAATGCTGCGACGACTCGTTCCTGGTGATTGGGCGCAGTCCCTGGAGGCGCATCGAGCGATCGCCCCGGGAGCGCCGGAACGAGTCTGTACCGGCGCTCAGTGCCGAAGTGGTAGTGGAGAACCCCGATGTTTCCGCGGAAGGACGTGATACCGGGCCAGCCGGCCTCGTTGGTGGCCACGCGGCGGAACGACCACGAAAGCGTCTCGTTCCCGTGCTCAGGGTGGCGGGAGTAGGAAAGGGTCATGTGGACTCGCCGCAGGCCTCGTCCCCTCGCCGCATCAGCGAAGATGGCAGGATTGTGGTCGACCTCCTCAAACTGCGCCGGGAATCTGGCCAGACTCCTGTCCGCCAAGTTGAACCTCCTTCAGCCGATGACCCGTAGTTGCGCTGCCCCCTTTGCCTCCTTGCAACGGGACAAGCATACCCTGACCGCCGAAGTGCGGCGAAGGCTCAGCCAGGGGAGAGTCGCTGTGACTGGGACCCTGAACGGGCGATTGCTGCCCAGACCCCTGCCCAGAGCCCAACAAGACGCCGTGCCGCACGGCACACTTCGCCAACCTCCAACTGGTGCGACGGTCGAGTCCGTCGACACGAAGCCGCGCCCTCGCACTTGGGGTGGATCCCGACTCGCACCGTCGCCCTACGCGACCTTCCAACAGTACGAGTGGCAGCTGAAGTGGTACGTCAGGCCGGGCCGCGGGGGCATCTTGTGACTTGCCTTTGAGCCCCTGGCCAAACCTACGGCTGCCGCCCTGTAATCAATTCCCTTCCTCTCAGACAACCGCCCCCAAAGCGTCTCATCGAACCATGGATTTGCCCCACCTCATCGAGACCAGTGGCCCGACGGCCAGTTCTCAACTGCTTGCATAGGTGACCCGCAGAAGCGTTCGGGCCTCGCCCATCGAGATGCGGAAGCGCTCGAACATGGTGAGGTGGCCGCCTTGGTGTCCTGGAGGCAACGGCTCGCCAATCCGGGGCGCAAACGCGGAGTGCACCATCTTCTCTCCCATCGAATTCCCTTCCCAACGCCTCAGGTAAGATTCCAAGGCGTCGAGCGTCACCATGACGTGAAGGTGCAGGAGCGGATCGTCCGGTGTATCGATCAGTGCGAGCTCACTCTCCCGGCCCTTCCCGACCGTGAGGTACCGCCCATCGGCATCCTCTGTATAGGAGAGCCAGATTCCGCCGCTGTGGGAGCGGTGGACACCGCCGTCCTTGAGGGTGTTCAAGTGAAGTTCGAAGATCAAAGCCTCTGCGACCCTCTGGAGCACCGCCTTCTCGGTCAATCTTGACTCCTTTGCCTTGCACCTTCAGCGGTGGGACTGCTGCTGATCGCAGCTCGGTGTCTTTGCTGTTCCGATTTGATCGTCCTCGGCCTTCGCGTTGTTGTCAAGCAGCCTCGGCTGCCCGCGATGGTCTCCATTACAGCACGGCCCAGTCCGTATTTGCTGAAAGACGAGAGGGGGTACATTCGACCTGCGACGACCCTCCGCCTGGACGGCTCAGCGCGGGCGATCGCAGCCCAGACCCCTGCCCAGAGCCCAACAAGACGCCGTGCCGCACGGCACACTTCGCCAACCTCCAACTGGTGCGACGGTCGAGTCCGTCGACACCAAGCCGCGCCCTCACACCTGGGGTGGATCCCGACTCGCACCGTCGCCCTACGCGACCTTCCAACAGTACGAGTGGCAGCTGAAGCGGTACGTCAGGCCGGGCCGTGGCGGCATCTTGTGACTTGCCTTTGAGCCCCTAACCAAACCTACGGCTGCCGCCCTGTAATCAAGGTCCACGTTTTGGTAGAGTGCTGCCCACAAGTAAAGGTACCCCTTCATGCCGAGGAGCAGGCCATCTGACCTACGCGGCGGGAGATCGATTCTGGTGGCCGACCTCGTGCGTTACCGGAATTCCGGTCTTGAGCGCAGGGGGCAATGTGATGGACGAAATGCAGTTGGCAGGGGACGAACAGCGCAAGAAAGAGGCAGGGGCCGCTCGCTCGCGTCTTCGCACGCTAACCACAGTGGTTGCGGTTCTCTGCGGAGTGATCGCCTTCGCGGCGACGCTCTCGACTCCATTCGTGAGCTCTGATTTCCGTGTCGACCTGACCGGCGACGACTACCGTCGCGTTCTCGGCACCGTTGCGCAGGAGATGAGGCCCAACTCCTTGGGTCGCGCCGTTGGTTGGCTCTTCGACCGCGTGGCTCCGACGGCGGTGCGCCTGGCTGCCAACTACCTTGTCTCGGCCGAGCGCGTGAATTTCTACAACGCACGTCTGCACGATTACGCGACGAGCGAAGGCGGCGGAGGAGTGCCGACCGGGCAGTTCTATCTCGTCGACATTGTACGTAGGCTGTTTGTCGGGGACGAATACGTTCTCGCCCTGGCAATCCTCTGCTTCTCGATCGTCTTCCCCGGAGTTAAACTGGCCGCGTGCGCTTACTGTCTCTCGCCGCGTTTGTCTAAGGAGCGAAGGCACAGTGTGGCTTCCTTTGTCGGACGTTTTGGGAAGTGGTCGATGGCCGACGTGTTCATTGTTGCGCTCATAGTCGTGTTCTTCAAAGCAAAGGGATTCCGCTACGAGTTTCGTGTCGGGGTCGGTTTCATAGCCTACTGTGTTTCCTTTGCCGCGTCCAGTGTCGCAGCATCGTTAGTTTTGGCGTCTGGGCGCCCCCCGATCCCTGCGGAGCGCGTGGCGGTCAAGAGGTACAGCGTACGCCTGAAGCGGGTCTCACTGTCAAAGTGGTAGTGGAGAAGCGCGAGGTTGCGCGGAAGGACGTGATGGCGGGCCAGGCGGTTTCTTTGCTGGCCACACGGCGAAACGAGCACGAGAGCGTCTCGTTCCTGCCCTCAGGATTTGGGGAGTAGGAAAGCGTCATGTAAATTCGCGGCAGGTCTCGTCGATTTGCTACATCAGCGAAGATGGCAGGATTGTGGGCGCTTTCCTCGAATCGCGCCGGGGCTCTGGCCAGACTCTGCCTGCCACGTTCGCTCACTGTGCTAGCCTCATGGCTGCGCCCGGTGCAGGGGATCGAACCCTCTCTGCAGCGAGTGGCGGAGATCGTCGGCAATGCGGTTGAGTTTGACATCGGTGCGGAAGCCCACGGCCTGTGCGGCGCCGACCATGATGGAGTAGGCCGCCCGCGGTGGAACGCCGAGCATCTCGGCGACCTGCAGCACCACGGCGCCTTCGTGATCCAGGAGTGCTCCGTCGGCAAGCGCGATGTCGGCAAGACGGGAAAGAATGAAGGTCTTATGACTGTCGTCACCCTCGGCGACCACAACGGCCGTCGCTTGCGGAAGCTGGTCCGCGATGGCGGTGGCATCGGTAACAACCTCACGCTCGGGCTCATCTGTGAAGTCGTGCAGGATGCGAATCAAGATCTTGACCTCTTCGTCGCTGACATCGCCGTCTGCGCCAAGCAGCAGAGCACCGCCCAGTGCGATAGTCTTGACGACTGCCTGGTCGATCGGTTTGGTTGGATGCC
>JAKALX010000134.1 GCA_021823905.1 Chloroflexota bacterium
CCAGGGAGACGGCGACGAGGGTCACGGCGGGGCGAGGTTAGCACGCAAGCGCCCGATGGGAGAGCGCTGGTACCCCTTCGGCCCTTTGATTCACTCGGACTATGGATCCATAGTTGTCCTCGTCAGGGAGGTGACGAGTGCGACTCGACAGGATTGGCATCATCGGCTCGGGGCTCATGGGCAGTGGCATAGCCCAGGTAGCGGCCTTCTGCGGCGTCGAGGTCACCCTCGTCGACATCGACCGCGCCCGCGTGGAAGCCGGCATCGCCGGCATCCGCAAGCGGCTCGCGCGCGAGGCCGAGCGCGGACGCGTCTCACAGGCCGATGCCGACGCCGCCAGCGACCGCCTCTTCGGCGCCGACGACTGGGAGACGCTCGGCACTCTCGGCGACGTCGACTGCGTCATCGAAGCGGTGATCGAGGACCACGCCGCCAAGACCCGAATCTTCCGGACGCTCGGCGAGGTCTGCCGGAATGACGCGCTGCTGGCGAGCAACACGAGCTCCTTGCCGCTGAGCGAGATGGCCGCCGCCAGCGGCCGGCCCGAGCGCGTCATCGGGCTCCACTTCTTCAACCCGCCCTGGGCGCTGAAGCTCGTGGAAGTGGTCTCCACGGCGAGCACCACCGAGGAGACGCTCGCCGATGCCCTCGCCGTCTGCGCGAAGCTCGGCCGCGTCCCCGTCCAGGTGAAGGACACGCCCGGCTTCATCGCCAACCGCCTGCTCGTGCCGTTCATCTTCGATGCGATCGACCTGCTCGACAGCGGCGTTGCGACCGCCGACGACATCGACAACGCCTGCAAGCTCGGGCTGAACCACACGATGGGACCGCTCGCCACGGCCGACCTCATCGGCCTCGACACGCTCAAACTCATCGCCGAGAGCATGTTCGAGGAGTACGGCGAGCCGCGGTTCAAGGCGCCGACGTTGCTGCGGCGGCTCGTGTCGCTCGGCCACCTCGGACGGAAGACCGGCCGCGGCTTCTTCAAGTACGCCTGAGCCGGACGCCTACAGCCCGAGCTCGCGCCTGATCGCCACCATTTCGTCCAGCATCGCCCGGCATTCGTCATCAGTGTTGTAGAAGTGCGGGGCGATGCGGATTCCGGCGCCGGGCCGGTAGTCAACGATGAATCCCCGGCGGATGAGCTCGTTCTTCATTTGCTCGGCGCCCGGCAGGTTCACGGTCACATGGTTGCCCCGGCGGTCGAAATCCTTCGGGGAGTTCACCTGGAAGCCCCGCTCCAGCGCGCCGTCGTACACGAGCTGCGATTGGCGCCGCGCCTGGGCGCGGATCGCTTCCACACCGACCTCGCGGATGATCCGGTAGCCTTCGCGCGCCTGGTAGTAGGCCGGGATGTTGGGCGTGCCGCCAACGAACCGGCCGGCGCCCTCCGCGTATTCGATCGGCGGCGGCTCGAAGCCGAACGGGCGGGCGTGCGAGAACCAGCCGGCCGTCCGCGGCTCCAGCCGGTCAACGAGCTTTGGATGCGCGTAGAGATAGCCGGCCCCCGGGCCGCCGCAGAGCCACTTCACCGACCCGCCGATCAGGAAATCGACGTCCAGCTCGGTCACGTCGAACGGCACCGAACCCATCGACTGGTAGGCGTCGAGCACCACCAGTGCGCCGAGGGAATGCGCCTGTTCGACGAACGGCCTGGGATCGACCAGCTCGGCCGTGCGAAAGAGCACGTGCGAGATGACGACGAGGCAGGTCCGGTCGGTGATCGCGGCGAGCAGCTCCTCCGCCGGGAACACCAGCGGGTCGTCGCCCACGCGAACGATCTCCGCGCCAGCCCGCCGTTGCGCGTCGAGGATGTACTCGACCGTCGGGAATTCGCCCGCGCAGTAGACGATTTCGTTGCGCGGCGCCTCGAACTCGAGGCACGAGAGGATCGCCGCAATGGCGTTCGTCGCGTTTTGGAACATCGTCATCGATCCGTGGGGGGCATGGATGATGTCTTCGAGCACCCGGGCCGTCTCGGCCACGAGCGGGACCCACTTGTCCCACGCGACCACGCCCTCGCCTGCCCACAGGTCGGTGTATTCGGCGAAGGCGTCGCGAACCGACGCCGGCATCGCGCCGAGAGAGTTGTTGATGAGGTACGTCTTACTGGCGAGGATCGGGAATTTCGGCCGCCACGTGGTCGTCAGATCGGGCATGGTTCAAGGATGCGCCTTCCCGGATTCGCGGTGAAGTGCGCTGAAGCGAAACGGGCGCGCTGTACAGCGCGCCCGTGGGAGATCGGCGAAAAACGCCCTACTTCGGCAGTCCAACCATGATGATCCCGTCCTCGATCCGCACCGGGTACGTCTGCATGTCCTCTGCGTTCTTGTTGAAGAACATGAGCTTCGACTGCAACCTCCCGAGGAACGGGTGATCGTTGTTGAACTCGCTGCTGAACGGCTGGCGGACCACCTTTCCGCTGGCGACTTCGAAGCGCGCCCCGTGGAACGGACATGTGACGCAGTCGCCCCGTACGGGCTCGGCTTTGACCGGCGAGCCGGGGAAGCCGCTCAGCGGCAAGCGGGCGTGCGAGCAGAGCCCGCCGAGCGCGTAGATCGTCTCGCCCATGCGAACCATCGTCACGCGCTGGCTGCGGAGCCGGATCTCCTTCGGCATGCCATCCGGGTAGTCGCGCACCGCGCCCGCGGCTGCCCACTTCTTCATCCTGGCGGCCGGGACGATGTTCTTGGCCTTGAGCGGCGTTGGGAGGTCGATGCCGAGCAGCGGGCCGAGAACCAGTTGCATCAGTCCGCCGGAGGCCAGGCCCGTCACAAGCAGGACGATCCCGCCGAGCGTATGCCCCGAAGCCGTCGTCGGGTCGCCGGGGAAGAAGAGCATGAAGATGCCCCCGACAATGAGGCCAAGCGACGCGAGCCCCCAGGTGCCGAGGATCGAGACGCCGAGAAACGCGAACGCAGGCGACACAGTCCAGTCCCTCCGCGGCGGATCCTACCCCGCGCGCCCGGAATTGCGCAAAGTTCGCAGCAGGCCGGCAGCGGCCAACCCCGCAGGGACTCAGGCGCCCGATAGGTTCGATGAGAGCCCTTCGAGGAGCACGCGCACGCGCTCCGGCTTGGTGAGGCAGACCCGCAACTCGGATTCGAGCTTCTTGCGTTCGGCCGAGGTGTACCAGCGCCGCCAGTCCATGAGCCCGAACCAGGTGCTGATGACCACGATCGTCTGGGCGTCGTCGCTGTCGCGCAGGGTCTCGCCGCTGATGTAGCCGGGCTCTTCGAGGCAACGGGTTCGCATCGCCCGAAGAAGATCGAGGGCCCGCCGTTCCTGCCCCGGCAGCACGCGCCGTTCGAGGATGACTTTCACCGCCATGGCCTACTCCAGGTTCAGTTTCCGGTATCCCCGCCGGAAGTAGAGCAGCGGCTTCCCCGACGGGTCGGCTGCCGCGCCCACAACCCTCCCAACCATGATCGTATGATCGCCGCCCGGAACCGCCTGTTCCAGTGTGCAGTCGAGGTGGGCGATGCCGCCGCGGATGATGGGCGCGCCGGTATGCCATTCGTGCGCGTCGATCTGTTCGTCGAAAGCCGGCGACGGCTCCCGCCCATGCACGGCGAAGTAGCTCGAGATCTGCTCCTGGCCCTCGGCGAGAATGCTGATTGCGAACAGCTTCGATTCCTGGATCATCCGCGCCAGGTGGTTCGAGTTGGCGATGCAGACCAGAACGAGCAGTGGGTCGACCGAGAGCGACGAGAAACTCGAAGCCGTGATCCCGTAGACCAGGCCGTCGTGGCGGGTCGTTACGACGGTAACCCCGGCGGCCCACGACGAAAGCGCGGCCCTGAAGTCGCTCGGATCCACCTCATTCATCGGGTTAGGTGCCTTGCAGCGTCGGCGCCATGTCCCAGAGTGGGTGAACTTCCACGTCCGCAAAGAAGCGATTCATGGGCAACATCGCGATCAACTGGTCCATTTCGCGCGCGTCGGTTGCGTCATAGACGGCGAGGACGCCAAGGCCTGTCTCGCGGTAGATCGCCCGGATTTTGCCCTGGTCGTATTGCGACTTCGTCATGCGAAGCTGGTCAGCCACGATCGTTTGCCACGCCTCTGGCGAAACGTCGTGCGGCTGCCTCGAAACCAGACGAACGGAAAACAGCATGCGTGGCTCCCTAATCAGGTGGCGCAAAGTATACGAGGCGGCCGGCCTCCCCGGCGAACGCCCGCGGCGCTCGGCACAGATCCTCGGTCAATTGGCCGTGGACGGGATGTGAATCGTGAAACTGGTGTCCCCCGGCTGCGACTGCACCGAGACAGTGCCGCCCAGCGCCGTCACCAGGTCGCGAACGATCGCGAGTCCGAGGCCGCTCCCGCCGAGCGTGCGCGTTCGCGCCCGGTCGATGCGATAGAAGCGGTCGAAGATACGCGGCAGGTCGGCCTGGGGGATGCCGGCCGCGCCGTCATCGTGCACTTCGATCCGCGCCTGGCCGGGCAACTGGCTCAAGCGAATGACCACGTTCGCGCCGTCCCCCGAATACTTGATCGCGTTGTCGACCAGGTTGACCACACAGCGGTAGAGGAGATCCGCGTTGGTCTCGGCCTCGAGCTCGCCGGGACCCTCGCTCGAGAGCGAGACGTTCCGCGTCACCGCCGTCGGCCCGAGCTGGTTCACCACCTCGCGGACGATCGCGGAGAGGTCAGTGGGCTCCTTTTCGATGGGTGAGCCGTCGTCGCTCGTCAGCAGCAGCAGATCCTCGCTCAGCCGGGTGAGGCGCGTCGTCTGCACCTTCACGGTTTCCACGAGCCGCATATAGTCCTCGGCCGTGGCGTCGGGATCGTTCTCCGTCACCTCGATGTTCGTATAGATGGCCGTGAGGGGCGTTCGCAGCTCGTGCGAAGCATCCTGGACGAACTGCCGCTGGCGCTCGAAGGACTCCTCGAGCCGGTCGATCATCGAGTCGAACGTCTGCGAAAGCGCCCAGAGCTCGTCTTCGGGCCCCTGGTGGTTGATCCGCTGGCTCAGGTTCTTCGCGCTGATCTCCGACGCGACCTTCGTGATGTCGCGCACGGGTCGCAGCATCATCCCGGAGAGCACGTACCCGCCGACACCCGAGGCGGCCGCGAGGCTCACGACAGCGAGCAGCGACCATGTCCGCAGACGGTCGAGGTTGTCCGAGTAGATCTGGTCTTCGGCCTGCTTCAGCACCAGGCGGGGCGTCATAACGGGCTGGAAGCCGCTGATGGCGTTGCCCGGGCCGCGCACCGGCTGGAACTCCCAGTTCGCAACGCCTTCGAGCTGGTACACGGTGTCGGGATGGTCAAGGCGCGCGGCCAGGTTCAGGGCGACGACGAACGCCACCCCGAAGACGAGCAACAGGCTGGAGTACCAGACCGTGAGCCGGAAACGAACGGTCCGCGCGAAGGAGGGCAGGTGCAGGCGCTGCACGCTAGAGGACGTAGCCCTTCCCCCGGATCGTCTCGATGAGCTGTTCCTCGAAGCCTTCGTTGAGCTTGCGCCGCAGGTTGTTCATGTGGACCTTCACGGTCTGCGTGAACGGGTTCGCGTGCTCGTCCCAGATGTGTTCCAGCAGCTCTTCCTGCGGCACCGCCCGGCCCTCGTTGCGCGCCAGGTAATAGAGAAGCGAGAACTCCTTCGGCGTCAGGTGGATCTCTCGCCCATCGCGCTTCACGCGGTTCGTGTTGGGATCGAGCTCGAGCCCGCGGGTGTTCAGCACCGGCTCGCGAAGGCCGCCCTCGCGGCGGGTCACGGCGCGGATGCGCGCTTTGAGCTCGCTAAACGCGAACGGCTTCACAAGGTAGTCGTCGGCGCCCATGTCGAGGCCTTCGATCCGCTCTTTGATGGTGCTGCGCGCGGTGAGCATGATGATGCCCCCGCCGAAGCGGTCCTCGCGCAGCCGCCGGCAGACTTCGAGCCCGTCGATGCGCGGCAGGTTGAGGTCCAGGCAGACTACGTCGTAGTTGTTGATGCTCGCCTTTTCGATCGCCTCGAGCCCGTCGCCCGCGATGTCAACGGCGTAGCCTTCCTTGATCAGCCCCTTTTCGAGGGCGCTTGCAATCGCTTCTTCGTCTTCAACGACCAGGACTCTCATGGTGGGACAACTCCCCGGTTTGTAGAACCAAGGTAGTCCCGTTGAGCCGAAGCGAAGGTAAAGACGCCGCCTTCGGCGAATCAGGCAGCGCGGCGGGAGGCCCTTGTGGGATACGCCTGGCGCGCGCTCCAGCGGCCTGTCACGGGCGGCCGCGCGGGCCCCGGCGAGCGCCTGCCACAGCGGCCCACGGCGGGCTCACGGTTCGCGACGTGCTCGGCGATGAGCGCGGCAATCACGCAGACGGCGGTTCCGATGAGAACGAGGTCGAAGAGCGCGGTGAGCAGCGGGTGTTGCATGATCAGGACATCCGTTCGAGTGCTGCCGACACGCTACCAGCACGCATGTTCTGCGTCAACACATCTGTTCTAAAGTCGTCAGCAGATGACGACTTTCGCCGGCGGGCGGGAGGTTCCGCCCGACGCCGGTTCCGCGTGTATACTGCGCTCGCGCCGGCGCGGTCACGCTCGCCTGACGCGGAGGAAGCGGAGCAGCGGATGCTTGCGAAGGTCTACAGCTGTGCGCTGATTGGGCTCGAGGGCGAGCTCGTCGAGGTCGAAGTCGACATCTCGCGGGCCCAGTTGCCCAACACCGCGATCGTCGGCCTCCCCGACGCGGCTGTGCAGGAGGCGAAGGAGCGCGTTCGCGCCGCAATCCGCAACGGCGGCCTGACCTGGCCGTTCAACACTCGCATCGTGGTCAACCTCGCCCCGGCCGATCTTCGCAAGGAAGGGCCGTCGTACGATTTGCCGATCGCTGTTGGTGT
The DNA here is from genome assembly GCA_021823905.1 of Chloroflexota bacterium. Lineage (GTDB taxonomy): Bacteria > Chloroflexota > Dehalococcoidia > Tepidiformales > Tepidiformaceae > JAKALX01. The sequence goes on from JAKALX010000134.1 coordinate 6,829, forward strand.
GCTCGCCGCCAGCGGCCAGATCGTCGCCGACCTTGAAGACGCGGTATTCATCGGCGAGCTTTCGCTCGACGGCGACGTTCGCGCGGTCCACGGCGTCCTCCCGATGGTTGCTCTCGCCAGGGCACGCGGGAAGAAGCGCGCCTTCGTCCCGGCGGCCAACGCTCCCGAGGCGGCGCTCGTCCGCGAGGTCGAGGTCTTCCCCGTCTCGTCGCTGGCGAGCCTTACCTCCCATCTGCTCGGCGCTGTACCGATCGAACGCTTCCCGCCCGGCACCGGGGCAACCGAACCAGAGCTCTACCGCGGCACCGATTTCGCCGACATCGTCGGCCAGGAGCACGTGAAGCGCGCGCTCGAGGTGGCGGCTGCTGGCGGACATAACGTCATCATGCGAGGACCGCCGGGCAGCGGGAAGACGCTCCTCGCCCGCGCCGTGCCGTCGATTCTTCCGCCGATGTCGACGACCGAGGCGCTCGAAGTCACGCGCATCTACAGCGTCGCCGCGCTCCTGCCCGCGGGCAGCGGCCTTGTCACCACGCGGCCGTTTCGGGCGCCCCACCACACGATCTCGCACGCGGGGCTTGTTGGCGGCGGGACGATGCCGCGGCCCGGCGAGATCACCCTCTGCCACCGGGGTGTCCTCTTCCTCGACGAGCTCCCCGAGTTCGGCCCGCAGGTGCTGGAGGTGCTTCGCCAGCCGATCGAGGACCGCGTCGTCACGATCAGCCGGGCCCGCATGTCCGTCACGTTCCCGGCCAACTTCTCGCTCATCGCCGCGATGAACCCGTGCCCGTGCGGTTATTACGGTGACCCGGCGCGCGAATGCAGCTGCCCCCCGAGTGCGGTCTCGCGCTACCAGCGGCGCATCTCGGGCCCACTGCTCGACCGCATCGACCTGTTCGTCGACGTTCCCCGCGTCGCCTACGAAAAGCTCGCATCGACAGCGAAAGCCGAGCCTTCGGCCACGGTCGCCGCGCGGGTACACCAGACGCGCGCGGTTCAGCGCGCCCGCTTCGGCGACTGCGGCCCCGGCGGCACGGCGCTTAATTCAGAGATGAACGCCTCCCAGGTGCGCGACCATGCGCAGCTCCAGCTCAGCGACGACGCGGGCCGCCTCCTCCGCCTGGCGGTCGAGCAGCTCAACCTCTCGGCGCGCGCCTTTCACCGCGTCCTCAAGCTCGCACGCACGATTGCCGACCTCGCCGGCAGCGACCGCATCGAACAGCCGCACGTCGCCGAGAGCGTCCAGTACCGCGAACGCGCTGAATGACGGGAGGCTGACAAGGGATCGCCCTTCCCCCGGCGCCGCCGCGTCCCGCAAGATGAAGGCGGACACCGTGGAGGACTGGACATGAACTATTCCCGCAGCCGGGCCGGGGCAGGCGCGTGGCTGTAAAACGCTACGCGCTCTCCGTGCCCTTCGATTCCTTCTCGCTCGCCGAACACGGCGGGCTCGCGCGCGAAGCAGAGCAGCTCGGCTACAGCGACGCCTGGTCGCTGGAAGTCGACGGGTGCGACTGCTTCACGCCCCTGGCCGTGGTTGCCGGCGCCACGAACATGCGGGTTGGGACCGCGATCGCGAACGTCTTCACGCGCGGCCCGGCCACGCTCGCGCAAACCGCCGCGAGCCTCGCCGAGATCGCTCCCGGACGATTCCAGCTTGGCATTGGCTCCGGCTCCAGCACGATCGTCGAGACCTGGAATGGCGGGCGCTTCCTGAAGCCCGCGACCCGCGTTCGCGAGATGGTCCTCTTCCTCCGCCGAGCGCTTGCCGGCGAGCGCGTCACCTTCGAGGGCGAGACGTTCCGGATCGAGGGCTTCCGCCTCTCACGCCCGCCGTCGCAACCCGTCCCCATCCACGTCGCCGGTCTCCGCGCCGGGATGCTGCGCGTTGCCGGCGAACTGGCCGACGGCGCGATTCTCAACTGGCTCTCGGCCGACGACGTGAAGAAGTCGGTCGCCGTCGTCCGCAACGCCGCGGCTGCTGCTGGCCGTGACCCCGATCAAACAGAGATCACCGCACGCCTGATGGTAAACATCGATCCGCCGGGCGAGGAGGGCGACCTCGCCAGCCGCCGGCACATGAACGCCTACCTGCAGGTCCCGGTCTACAAGGAGTTCCATCGCTGGCTGGGCAGGTCCGCCGACCTCCAGGCGAGCTGGG
>JAKALX010000135.1 GCA_021823905.1 Chloroflexota bacterium
GGAGCTGCGATTTCCCGCTCGAGTCGACGCCGCCGAGTTCACCCTCGACGGGCGGCGGCTGACGCTTGTTGTGTCGAGCGAGGACCGCGTTGAGCACCGCGAATTCATGCGACGGGCGGCAGATCGCTTCAAGGCGCGCGTCGACGTTCGCCAGGTGGGGGCCCGCGACCGGGCGAAGCTCGCGGGCGGCTACGGCATCTGCGGGCGGGAGCTGTGCTGCGCTAACTGGCTGGCCACCTTCCCCTCGATTTCGATCCGCATGGCGAAGGAGCAGGAGCTTCCGCTCAACCCCCAGAAAATCAGCGGCCTTTGCGGCCGTCTTCTCTGTTGTCTCTCCTACGAAGAAGAGGGCTACAAGGAGATGCGAAAGACGCTCCCGAAGATCGGTCAGCGCTGCAGCACCCCCACGGGCGAAGGCAAGGTGATCGGCGTCAACATCCTGAAGCGCCAGGTGACGCTCGTGGTCGACGGCGTGCGCCTGGACGTTCCGGACCGCGACCTCGGTACGGTGGTGCGTTGGGACACGTCGAGCAAGGCCGCCGCGCCGCCGCCGTCCATCAGTCGGGCGGAGGCGATCGCCGAGGGGCTCATCGAGGCGACCGAGGAAGATCTACGCCCCGCGGCGCCCGTCGAGGAAGACTGGCTCGGCCAGGGGAGCACGGACCTTCAGGCGCCGGGACGCGGCCGGCTGCCCGGCGGCGGGCCGCGGCGGGAATCGCGGCCACCGCCGGCACGGCCTGCTGCTCGTCCCGAGCCGCCACGAGCGGAGCGACGCCGCCCCGCGCAGGGAACGGAAACCAGCGCGGACGGACGTGGCCGCGGACGCCGAGGACCGGGCGGCGGAGGCGGTGAACCGCAGGCTTCGCCCGGGAACCAGCCACAGCCGCGCCAGCCGCGCGTGCAGCCGCCCGCGAACCTTCCCGAAGGGCGTCGCTTTCAGCGGGCCGATTCGACGGGCGGGCCGCCGCCGCCACTGGCGAATCCGCAACAGCCGGCCGCTGACGGAGTCGACGGAACGACACCGGCCGCCCCACGGCGGCGCGGCCGGCGTGGGCGCCGTGGCAGGGGACCGGGCGACGCATCCCCCGCGCCGCCGAACGCGCCGTAATCGGAACAACGCGCTCGCCAAAACGGCTCAGATCTGGTGACCAGATGGTGACAATTGCGTGACCGCAGCCAGATCGGCCGCGGGCGGTGCTACCTTTGAGGAGTGGAATGCACGGCGGTGACGGTCGTCTGCGCCTGGTGCGGCGCGCTGATCGCTCCGGGCGGCGAGCAGCTCTCGCACGGGATCTGCGTCTCGTGCGCCACTGACTTCATGAGCCGGCTGCCACGCGCGTTTCTCGAAAGCGTCGCCGACCCCGACGGCACCGTTACGCTCTTCTCAGGTCACAAGCTCCCGATCGACCCGAGGAGCGCCAGTTCACGGTAGTGCGGGCGCGTTCGCTCGGCGTCAGGACGCAGGCGGCAAATCCGCAGGCAAACTCAACGTCGATCCCACCCCCAGACCATGGCGAACAAACCAGCCGTCCGCCACCTCGAGCGCATAGCGATACGGCTGGGACGGGTAGAGCACGGTCTGGTCGAGCGCCTTGCCGTGCACGATTTCGAGCACCCGGCCATCAGCCCCGATGTAGGCAATGTCGAGGGGGATGTACGTGTTCTGCATCCAGAAGCCGTCGCGAACGTCGCCCGGGAACAGGAAGAGCATCCCGTGGCTGTCGTCGAGCGACTGGCGGTACATCAGGCCCTGCTCGCGGCGGCTCTCCGTGTTGGCGATTTCCACCGAGAGGCCGGCCGACTGCGAGGCGTCTCGCACGCTGATGCTGGCGGTTGGCCAGGCGGGCGCTTTCGGCTGGGCGTTGCCGTCGCAGGCAACCATGCCAACGAAGAGCACGAAGCTGAGGACGGCCTGCCACATGCGCACAGGCTAGCGAGCCCCCGGCGCTGGGGAAACGGTTCGTTCGCTTTCGCCGTTACTCGGCCTTTTCAAGCTCGAATGCGTCATGCAGGGCGCGGACGGCATCGGGCACTCTTGCCGCCTCGATGATGCAGGTCAGGCGGATCTCGCTGGTCGAGATGAGCTCGATGTTGATGCCGGAAGACGAAAGCTTGCGGAACATGCGCGCGGCATAGCCTGGAGCGGTCTGAATGCCGACGCCCACGATGCTGACCTTGCCGAGGTTCGCGTCGGCCGCGAAGCCGTTGGCTCCGATGCGGGTGCAGATTTCGGGCATCAATCCCTCCGCCCGGCGGAGGTCCTTCCGGGCGAGGGTGAACGTCAGGTCCGTCAATCGCGCCTCGCTGGCGTTCTGGACGATGGTGTCGACGCTGATGCCCGCGTTGGCGAGCGGCTCGAAGAGGTCCGCGGCGATGCCCGGCTTGTCGGGCACGCCACGGACCGTGATCTTGGCGACGTCGGTGTCGTGCGCGATTGCGCGCACGCGATTGCGTTCTTCCAATTCCGATTCTCCGTGGATGAGCGTTCCCGGGGCTTCGACCATGCTCGACGTTACGAGGACAGGCAGGTTGTAGACCGAGGCGAGTTCGACGGCGCGGTTGTGCATCACCTGCGAACCCTGGGTCGCAAGCTCGAGCATCTCTTCGTATGTCAGGTCCGCTAGGCGCCGCGCGCTGGGGACGATGCGAGGGTCCGCCGTGTACACGCCTTCGACGTCCTTGCAGTTCTCGCAACGGTCGGCGCCGATCGCAATCGCAAGCGCGACGGCGGAGAGGTCGCTGCCACCGCGGCCGAGGGTGACGATCTCCTGCTCGTCGGTGATCCCCTGGAAGCCGGCGACAATCGGGACGCGGCCCTTGTCGAGCTCGGCGCGGACGCGGTCGGCTTCGATGCGGGAGATGCGGCCGGCGCCATACTGGGCGCGGGTGAAGATGCCCGCCTGCTGGCCGGTCAGGCCGACGGCTTCCTGGCCCATCGCCCGGAGGGCCATGGCGACGAGCGCGATCGACATCTGCTCGCCGGTCGAAAGGAGCATGTCCAGCTCGCGCGGATCGGGCTCCGGCGAGACCTGGAGGGCGAGATCGATCAGCTCGTCCGTCGTGTTGCCCATCGCCGAGACGACGACCACCACCTGGTCGCCCGAGCGGACCCGCTTCATGACACGCCCGGCAACGTGGCGGATGCGCTCGGCGTCGGCGACCGATGTTCCGCCGTACTTCTGCACCACCAGCATGACACGAGAGTACCGCCGCTCCGGCGAAGAGACGAGCGCGGCGTATGAGTCATGACTACCTTGAGCGGCGCGCTGCGACTTCGTTGGCGACGGCCATCGACATCGGATCGACGTTCCCGCGCAGCCCCCGGACAATCCCGTCCAGGTCCGCCGGGCGGTTCTGGCTCATCTTCGCCTTCCCTTCGGGCCGGGCGATCGGAATCTCAAACGCCACGATGCCCGGGAGGAGGCTGTCGAGGTAAGCGGACGAGGCACTCTCCATGCTCCACGGTCTGGGGGCGCCTGCTTCGAAGGCCGCGGCTTGCGCTTGGAGCTGCTCCCGCATTTCGCCAGGTTCGGAGACGACGCGGGGAACGCCGTAAGCGTGGACGACGAAGTAGTTCCAGGTGGGAACGGCGTCGCCGGGGCGGTACCAGCGGGGCGAGACGTAGGCGTGTGGGCCCGAGAAGATGACCAGTGTCTCGGCACCTTCGGTGAGCGCTTCTGTTTGCGGGTTGGCAGCCGCCATGTGGGAGACGAGGGTGCCGAGCTCCCCACGTCGTTCGTCGAGAACGAACGGGAGATGGGTGGCGGCGAGCCCGCCCGGCCCGCCAGTCACCAGCGGTGCGAACGGGTTGGCGCGGATGCAGGCGTGGAGCACCTCGGTCCGGTCTTCGGTGAAGGCGGGCGGGATATACATGCGGGCTCCCGGATGTACGAAGTGGATCCCATCGTTTCGCCCGTGCTGCCCGCGGGATAGATCCACTCTCTCTTGACCCGTTGGGGCCACGGTCGGATCCGCCGGACAGCCCCAGCCGATCGCCTTTCCCGATTCCCCGTGCAACGCTTTTGGCTGAACCTGTGAGCTAGGGGCGCGGCTCCGAGCCGGCCGCCCGACCCGAGGCAGCCCATGACTGAAGAACAACGCCTCCACCAGCCCGCCCAGCTCCCGAAGTTGCCGGTCGACATCCTCACCGAGCGCGAATGGGGGAAGGCGCCGGTCGGCTTCGAGGAACGCCAGTTCCTCGCTGGGCCGAGGCCGCGCGGATACGAGCTGCTGCGCGTCGCGCGCATCGCGCATGACTACATCCGCGGCTTTCGGACGCTGCACTTCGTTGGGCCGTGCGTCACGGTCTTCGGCTCCGCTCGATTTGGCGAAGACCATCCCTATTATGCGCTCACCCGCGAGGTCGGCCGCCAGATTTCGAAGGCTGGCTTCACGGTGATGACCGGCGGCGGTCCTGGCTTGATGGAAGCGGCGAATCGCGGCGCGAAGGACGACGGCGGGCGCTCGGTCGGCTGCAACATCCGGCTCCCGAAGGAGCAAAAGCCGAACCCGTACCTCGACACGTTCGTCGAGTTCCAGTACTTCTTCGTCCGCAAGGTGATGCTCGCCAAGTACTCGTATGCGTTCATTGCCATGCCGGGCGGGTTCGGGACAATGGACGAGCTGTTTGAGGTGGCGACGCTGATCCAGACCGGGAAGATTCGCGACTTTCCCTGCATCCTCATGGGCGTGGAGTTCTGGCGGCCGCTCGTTGATTTCATGCGCGACACGCTCGTCGGCCTCGGAACGATCGAGAGCGCCGACCTCGACCGCCTGCACCTGACCGACGATCCGGAGTACGCGGCGAACCAGATCCGCGAGACCGGGATGAAGAAGTTCGGCCTCATCTACTCGGCCGGCCGGCCGAGCCGGCGTCCCTGGCTGTTCGAGTAGTTCCCGGGATTTTGCCTGATTGTTACAAACGCCCCGTATCAGCGAGGGTGAGCGCGTCGCTGTAGTGAGTAGAGATGGCAGCGAGCGCCCGCGCTCCAGGGCCGGCCGCCGCTCGAATACTCGACCTGGAGGCTTTATGCATTCCCCTTTTTCTCGCCGCGACGGTAGCGCCGCTCGTCCCGGACTCGGATTCAAGGGTGTTGTCCTCGCCGCGGCCGCGATCGCCGCACCGGTGATCGCGATCTCCGCTGCCGGCGCCCTGACTGGCAACGCGACGCTCGGCGCCCCGGTGGACGCCGTGACAGTCGCCGCTCAATCGCTCCTTGGTTCCGCCACGCCGACCGCCACAGCCCCCACCACCGACGCGGCGGGGGACACGACCGAGCAGGACGACGCTTCCCTGACGGCGACGGGCACCACGGGCGCGTCCCCGTCAGCTTCGGCGTCTGCCACCGGCAGCGCGGCCGCGGCCGCGCACAGCGACGGCCACGGCTGCGACGACGTGCTCTTCGCAGACGGCACGAAGACGCCGACGCCCGGCGGTCCCGCGGACTGCACGGTCGGCGCCAGCGGCGACCACCGCCAGAACGGCAAGCACACCGCCACCGCCACGTCATCGGCATCCGCGACCGCCTCAGCGACGGCGTCGGCCAGCGCTACCGGCGACGATCCGCACGCCAACGGCCACGGCTGCGACGACGTGATGTTCAAAGACGGGCGGCACCAGGCGCAGCCCGGCGGACCCGTCGGCTGCAGCGTGGGCAACAGCGGCGAGCACCGCCAGAACGGCCTGCACGGCCATGGTGCGAGCAGTCCGACTCCCACTGCGACTGCGACCGAGACGAGCACCCCTTCGGTCACCAGCACCATGCAGGCCACGGGCTCCGCGTCGGTCCAGGGCTCGCTGGGCGGCAACTCCGTCAGCGGCCACGGTAACTTCGGAATCGGCGCCGGCAACGGACACGGTCGCAACAGGTAGTCCCCGAAATCCGCACGTCCCCGAGAGAGGGCCGGTCAACTCGCGTTGCCGGCCCTTTCGTTGTTCCGCTGCCGGGCTCGGAAGCCCTGCCTCCTTTACAGCGAGCGGGCGATGGCGTTGACTTTCGCCACCAACCAGCGAGGTTCCCCATGCCGTACGCCGACCTCATCCTTGAAACCGACGGTCACGTGGCCACGGTCACCCTCAACCGCCCGGAGAAGCTGAACGCCCTCAGCCGCCCGCTCCAGCAGGACATCCTCGACGTCTGCCACGAGCTGAAGCATGACGACAACGTCCGAGCCGTCGTCATCACCGGCGCGGGCCGGGGATTCTGCTCGGGGGCCGACCTCACCGGGCCGAGGCCCGAAGGCACTCCCGAGCAAACCTGGCAGCAGATGATGGACGAGGACAGCTGGGTCGGACGCCAGGCGCGCGCCGTCTACCTGATCGACAAGCCGGTCGTCGCGGCGATCAACGGCGTGGCGGCCGGCGCCGGGATGTCGATGGCGCTCGCCTGCGACATTCGCGTTGGCAGCGAGAACGCGCGCTTCAAGACGGTTTTCGTCGAGCGCTCGCTCGCGCCGGACGCGGGCATGACCTACTTCCTCCCCCGGATCGTCGGCTCGGGCAATGCGCTCGACATGATCCTCACCAGCCGCAACGTCGGAGCGGACGAAGCGCTGCGCATGGGCCTGCTGCAGCGGATCGTGGCGCACGAGAAGCTGGTCGGGGAGGCGCAAGAAGTCGCGGCGCTGATCGCGGCACACCCGCCGATCGCGATCATGATGTCGAAGCGCTCCGTCCAGCACAGCCTCGACAGCGACTTCGAGGACCAGCTCCGCTACGAGATCCGGGCGATCGAAATCGGCCGCCGCGCCACGGGCGACGCGCGGGAATCTATCGCGGCGTTCGTGGAGAAGCGGAACCCGCGCTACACGGGGCATTAGGCGGAGAGGGGGCGACCCCAACCTTTCGGCTGAGCCGGGCCGGCGCTTTACATCTTCCACTCGCCCACTCGCCCACTCGCCCACTCCCACCCTCGCCCCCTCACACTGCCCCACGGCGCCGCATCCCGTTCTGGTTACCGCGCGCGACGAGCCGGCCCTGTTCGTCGTGCATCGTCGCTTCGGCGTAGATGATTGTCTTGCCGTCCTTGATCACCTCGCCGGTAACCGTGACGAACCCGTCCGTGACCGGGCGGAAGATGCTGAACTGCATCGTCGCGGTGGCGATTCCGCCAGCCGCGGCGGCCATTGCGGAGTCGAGCATGACGGCGTACATGCCGCCCTGCAGCTGCCCGAGCGGGTTCGCGTATTCGGATTTGACGGGGTAGCGCAGGACGGCCCGGCCCTCGCCGCGTTCGAGAATCTCGCCGCCCAGTGTCTCGGCGATAGGAACGCGCGCGCCGAACGCTTCAATCCAGGGATCAGTCATGAGCGGGGATTGTACGGGAAGCCGGCACCGGCGAGGCGCCCCGGATGAGCAGTGGGGCTTACGCCGGATCGCGCGGGGATCTTGCGGGCCGGACAGGACGGCCCCCGGGGATTGCCCCGGGAGTGCCCGTCCATACACTGGAGGGCGTGCGACACGCAGTGATCCTCGGCGGAACCGGCGCGCTGGGACGCGCGACGGCCCGGCGCCTGGCTGCGGCTGGCTGGCGGGTCGACGTGACCGGCCGAGACCCTGACCACATGCCGGCGGACGTCGCTGCTGCCGGTGTCCACTTCCACTCGGCCGATCGCCGTGACCTCACGTCCCGCGCCGCCATCCTCGGCCCCGGCGGAGACCTTCTCGTCGATGCGGTCTGCTACACCGGGGCGGACGCGCGCCAGCTCATCCCGTTCCTTTCGGGCTTCGCGTCTACCGTGATGATCTCGAGCAAGGCCGTGTACGTGGATTGTGCGGGCCGTCACAGCAACTCACCCACTGCTCCGCGGTTCGACGGCCCGATCCGCGAAGATGGACCGACCGTGGACCCGGCCGGCGGCGACTACAACACCCCCGATGGCTACGGCGCGAACAAGGTCGCCGCCGAGCGCGTCCTGCTCGACAGCGGCTTCCCCGTCACGGTGATCCGTCCGTCGAAGGTTCACGGCGAGGGCGCGTTGCGCCCCAGGGAGTGGACGTTCGTCCGGCGCGTGCTAGACCGGCGACCGGCCGTGTTCCTTGCGCGCCGCGGCGAAGGCCGCGACCACACCACGGCGGCAGTGAACACGGCCGCGCTGATCGAACGCGTCGCAGCCGCGCCCGGCCGCCGAATCCTCAACAGTGCGGACCCGGACGCCCCGAGCGCCCTCGAGATCGCCCGGACGATTGCCGATTACCTTGGCCACACGTGGGAGGAGGTGCTTCTCGGGGAGGACGCCGAACCGGGCCTCGGCCGTCATCCGTGGGACGCGCGCCCGCCAATCGTTCTCGACACCACGGCATCACTTGCTCTTGGCTACGCCCCCGTCGGGACGTACGCCGAGACCGCGCCGGGGCAGATCGACTGGTTGGTTAGGATGGCACGGGCCGGTCAAGGGCCGGCAAAGGACGACCCCTTCTTCGCGCAGCTTCTCGACTACTCGGCCGAAGACCGGTACCTCGCCGCCCATCGCTGACAGGTTGTAAGTGAGCCGCCGACCCGCGGCCCGAGTCGGCGCCGTCGTTGTCGTCGCCTGGAGATCAGACGTCGAAGTACTGGTGGAACTCGTAGGGGTGCGGGCGCATCCGGATCGGGTCGACGTCGTTCTCGTACTTCCACTCGAGCCACGTCTCGATGAGGTCCGGCGTGAAGACGCCGCCCTTGAGGAGGAAGTCGTGGTCCTCTTCGAGGGCCTTGAGCGATCCCTCGAGCGAATTGGCGACCGTGGGGATGTTTGTCAGCTCTTCGGGGCTGAGCTCGAACAGGTTCGTCTTGTCCAGCGGCGCGCCCGGGTCCCAGCCGTTCAAGATCCCGTCCATGCCGGCCATCAGGATCGCGGAGAACGCGAGATAGGGGTTTGCCGCCGGGTCCGGTGGCCGGAACTCGACGCGCTTCTGGCGCGGGTCGGGGCTGACCACCGGGATGCGGCAGGCTGCCGAGCGGTTGCGAGCGCTATAGACAAGGTTCACGG
>JAKALX010000136.1 GCA_021823905.1 Chloroflexota bacterium
TCCCCTCTGGCGTTTGCTCGCGCACTTACCAGCTGGACTTGGTCACACCGGGCAGGAGGCCGCGGTGAGCGTGTTCGCGGAAGCAGATGCGGCACATCGCGAAGAGCCGCATGTAGCCCTTTGGCCGGCCGCAGATGCGGCAACGGTTGTGCTGGCGGGCCGGGTACTTCGGCGGGCGCTTCGACTTTTCGATGAGGCCTTTTTTCGCCACAGCTTCCTCCTGGTCAGTTCTTGCGGAACGGAAGCCCGAGCAACTCGAGCAGCTTCCGGCCTTCTTCGTCGGTCCTGGCGGTGGTGACGATGGTCACCTGCATGCCGCGCACTTTGTCGACCTTGTCGTAGTCGATCTCGGGAAAGATCAACTGCTCGCGAATGCCAAGGCTGTAGTTCCCGCGGCCGTCGAAGGCGTTGGGGTTGAGGCCCTGGAAGTCGCGGATACGGGGGAGAGCGGCGCTGACCAGCCGGTCGAGGAACTCCCACATGCGCGGGCCACGAAGGGTGGCGGCGACGCCGATGGCGTTGCCTTCGCGCAGGCGGAAGTTCGCGATCGACCGCTTGGCGCGGGTGATCACAGGTTTCTGGCCGGTGATCGCGGTGACGTCGTCGGCAGCCTTGTCGAGGGCGTTGGCGTCGCTCAGCGCTTCGCCGAGGCCAATGTTGACGACGGCCTTCGTGATCCGCGGCACCTGCATGACGTTGGCGTAGCGGTACTGCTCGCGCAGGCCGGCAACCACCTCGCTGTCGTACTTGTCCTTCAATCGCGGCGGCATTATTCGATGTCCTCTCCGCTGCGCTTGCCCACGCGAACAAGCGTGCCGTCTTCGCGGCGGCGGAAGCCCACGCGCGTCGGCTGGTCGTTGTTCGGGTCGATGAGCATGACGTTGCTGATGTGAACGGGCGCCTCGCGCTCGATGATCTGGGAGATCTGGTTCTGGCTCCGGGCCCGCTGATGGCGCTTGATGATGTTCACGCCTTCGACGAGGACGCGGTCGTGCTTGTTGAGCAGGGCGCGAACGGTGCCGCGCTTCCCCTTGTCCTTGCCGGTGAGAACGACGACGCGGTCGCCACGCTTGATCTTCGCGGGCACTAGAGCACCTCCGGAGCGAGGGAGACGATCTTCATGAAGTTGCGGTCGCGCAGCTCACGGGCGACGGGCCCAAAGATGCGCGTGCCGCGGGGGTTTTCGCCGTCGGTTGCGAGGAGGACGGCGGCGTTCTCGTCGAAGCGGATGTAGGAGCCGTCCGGGCGGCCATACTCTTTGGCGACACGAACGACGACAGCCTTGACGACGTCGCCCTTCTTCACGTTGGAGTTGGGCTGCGCCACCTTCACGCTGGCGACGATGATGTCGCCCGGCCGTGCGTATCGCCGGCGGCTGCCGCCCAGGACGCGGATGCAGAGAATCGACCGCGCGCCCGAGTTGTCGGCGACCTTGAGGCGGGTCTCCTGCTGAATCACGCCTGCACCTCCGACTTGGGGGCGACCTGCGCGGTCTGCTCGATGTCGCGGCCGATAGCCTCGGGCGCGACCTCGGCGACGTCGCCGCGGCTGACAATTTCGACGACGCGCCAGCGCTTGTCCCTGGACATGGGCCGGCATTCCTGGATACGGACAACGTCGCCGAGGTGGCAGCCGTTGTCGTCGTCGTGCGCCTTGTAGCGGGTCGTGACGGACATGACCTTGTGGTAGAGGGGATGCTTCGTCTTGCGCTCGACGGTGACGACGACGGTCTTCTCCATCTTGTTGCTGACGACGGTTCCCTGGAGGACGCGTTGCAGGCCCATGGTTACTCCTCTACCGCCTCGAGCTGACGCTCGCGCTTCAGGGTGCGGAGGCGCGCGATGCGCCGCCTGGCGTTCCGCAGCTCACGGTAGTTCTGGAGCTGGCGGCTGGCGTGCTGGAAGCGGAGCGTGAAAAGTGCGCGGTACGCTTCGTTGATCTGTTCGTCGAGCTGGGCGTCGTTGAGACGCCGGAGCTCTTCTGCTTTCTGCCTGGCCATCGTCAGACCACCGATTCTTCGCGCACCACGATCTTCGTGGGCACGGGGAGTTTATGGGCGGCGAGGCGGAGCGCCTCCCGGGCGATCTCCTCGGTGACGCCGGCGACTTCGAACATGATGCGGTTCGGCTTGACGACGGCGACCCAGCGGTCGGGAGCGCCCTTGCCGGAGCCCATGCGGGTTTCGGCGGGTTTCGCCGTCACCGGCTTATCCGGGAAGATGCGAATCCAGACCTTGCCGCCGCGCTTCATCTCGTGGGTCATGGCGCGGCGCGCGCTTTCGATATGGCGGGAGTCGATCCAGGCAGCGCCCTGGGCCTGCAGGCCGAACTCGCCGAAGGCGACGTAGTTGCCGGTCTGCGCTTCGCCGGAGCGGCGGCCGCGGTGAGTCTTGCGGTGCTTGACGCGTCGCGGTTGCAGCATCTATTCGCCTCCCTCGACCGATTGGACGGCCTGCTGCTGCTCCATGCTGATTGCGGTGTGGGCGGGAGCGCCCTCCACGGCAACCGGCTCGGGAGCGCGAACGACCGGCTCCGGCGCGGGCTCTTCGGCCACGGGGCGGTGATCGCTGGCCCGCTCGGGAAGGATTTCGCCCTTGTAGATCCAGCACTTCACGCCGATGCGGCCGAAGGTCGTGTGCGCCTCGGCAAAGCCGTAGTCGATGTCGGCCCGGAGTGTGTGGCGCGGTACCCGTCCCTGCGTGTCGGCTTCGCGGCGGGACATCTCGGCGCCGCCGAGGCGGCCCGCGACGGCGACGCGGACGCCCTGGGCGCCGCGCTGCATGGAGCGCTGGACCGATTGCTTGACCGCCCGGCGGAAGGCGACGCGGCGCTCGAGCTGGTCAGCGACGGAGCGGGCGACGAGGTAGGCGTCGAGCTCGGGAACGCGAATCTCCTGGATGTTGACGCGGACGCGCGCCCCGCTGAAGCGCTCGAGGCTGTTACGCAGCTCTTCGACCTTGGCGCCGCCGCGGCCGATGACGATGCCGGGCTTGGCCGTGTGAATCGTCACCGTGACCATGTTGGCGTTCCGGTCGATCTCGACGTGGCTGATGCTCGCGTCGGAAAGCTCGGAGAGGACGAAGCGGCGAAGCTCGAGGTCCTGGTGCAGGCGCGCCGTGTAGTCGCGGTCCGCGAACCACTTCGATTCCCAGTCGTAGATGACGCCGATGCGGAAGCCGTGCGGATGTATTTTCTGTCCCACGGATTACCCCTCTCGCCCGTCGAGAATGATGGTGATGTGGCTCGACCGCTTGAGGATCGGGCTGACGCGTCCGCGCGAGCGGGGGCGGAAGCGTCGCTGGGTAGGGCCCTCGTCGGCGTAGGCGCGCTTGATGACGAGGTCGTCCACATCGAGGTCGAAATTGTTCTCGGCGTTCGCGGCCGCGGAGAGGACCACCTTGGAGATGGACCTGGCGTTGGGCGACTGGAGGTAGCGGAGCAGGGCGAGCGCCTGGTCGACCGTGAGGCCGGGGAGGCGCGTAAGGATGAGGCGGGTCTTCCGGGGCGGCGCCCCGATGTTCTGGGCGGTGGCTCGAACTTCCACGATCAGCGCCTCACCTTGCTCTGTCGGTCGCTCTTGGCGACGTGGCCGCGGAACGTCCGGGTGAGCGCGAACTCGCCGAGCTTGTGACCGACCATGTTCTCCGTGATGAAGACCGGCACGTGCCGGCGGCCGTCGTGGACGCCGAAGGTGAGGCCGATCATGTCGGGCAGGATCGTCGAGGCGCGCGACCAGGTCTTGATGACGGAACGGCTGCTGCTGTTCCGCATCTCGTCGACCTTCTCCTGGAGCGAAGGGAGGACGTAGGGCCCCTTCTTGGTTGAGCGTGACATCGCCTACTCCTACTTGCTTCGCCGACGCGCGATGAACTTGTCGGTGCGTTTGTTGTTGCGGGTGCGATAGCCCAGGGTGGGCTTGCCCCAGGGGGTCTTCGGTCCCGGCATGCCGATGGGTGCGCGGCCTTCGCCACCGCCGTGGGGATGGTCGCGAGGGTTCATCACCGAGCCTCGGACTTCCGGCCTGCGGCCGCGGTGGCGGGTGCGACCGGCCTTGCCGAGCTTCATCAGCGAGTGCTCGACGTTGCCGACCTGGCCAACCGTGGCGCTGCATTCGATGCGCACGCGGCGCATCTCGCCGCTGGGCAGGCGCAGGAGGGCATATTCGCCTTCCTTCGCCATGAGCTGAGCGCTCCCGCCGGCGCTGCGAACCATCTGCCCACCCTTGCCGGCGGTGAGCTCGATGTTGTGCACCTGCGTGCCGGTCGGTATCGAGCCAAGCGGCAGGGAGTTGCCGACGCGAACCTCGGCCCCCGGTCCGCTCATGAGGCTGGCGCCGACCGCCAGCCCGTTCGGTGCGAGGATGTAGCGCTTCTCGCCGTCGGCATACTGGAGGAGGGCGATGCGGGCGGTGCGGTTCGGGTCGTACTCGATGCCGACAACCTTCGCGGGGACGCCCGCCTTGTCGCGCTTCCAATCGATGATGCGGTAGAGCTGGCGCGCGCCGCCGCCGCGGTTTCGGACCGAGATGCGGCCCTGATTGTTGCGGCCGGCGCTCTTGTTCTTCAGGGAGACGACGAGGGACTTCTCCGGCGTGTCCTTCGTGATCTCCGTGAACGTATAGCCGCTGGCATTGCGGCGGCCGGGGGAGGTGGGCTTGTACTGCTTGATCGGCATGGCCTAGATCCCCTCGAACATTTCGATCTTGTCGCCCGCCACGAGCGTCACGATCGCTTTCTTCCAATCGGGCCGCGGCGTCACCTTGCGCCCGAAGCGCTTTGGCTTGCCCTTCATCTTCATGGTGTTCACCTCGGCCACGCGGACGTTAAAGGCGAGCTGAACGGCTTCCTTGATCTGGTTCTTGTTGGCGCGGAGATCGACTTCGAAGACGTACTTGTCGAGCGCGGTGAGGAGGGTCGTCTTCTCGGTGACGATCGGGCGAAGGAGGACGCCATAGGGATGGATTTCGCGGGGCATCAGACGGTCTCCTTCGCACGCCCGCGAGCGGGCTTGAGGTTTACACCGCCCCAGAGCGCCTCGCACTTGCGGACCGCGTCCTCGGACATGATCAGGCGATGGGCGTTGAGCAGGTCAACCACATTGAGGTTCTGGGCAGGCAGCGCCTGCACGTCCGCGATGTTGCGAGTGGCACGGCTCATCTCCGGCTCGAACTCGCCGCTGACGACCAGGGCGCGGCGCGTGACACCGACTGCCGCGAGCGCGGCGGCAACCTCTTTCGTGCGGCTGTCGGACGAAGCGAGGCCCTCGACAACGACGAGCGTCCCGGCCTGGGCGTGGTTGCTGAGAGCCGAGCGCAAGGCCAGCCGCCGCATCTGGCGCGGCAGATCCTTCGCGAAGCTGTGCGGGTGCGGGCCGTGGGCAACGCCGCCGCCGACTTGATGCGAAGCGCGGATGCTGCCCTGGCGCGAGCGGCCGAGGCCCTTCTGCCGGCGGATTTTGACCGTCGAGCCGCGGACGTCGCCACGGTTCTTGGTGTTGGCGTTGCCCGATCGGCGGTTCGCCATCTGGGCGACGTAGGCCTGGTGGAGGACGGAGCGGTTGGGCTCGATCCCGAAGACCTCGTCGGCGGCGTCGATCTGGCGGAGTTCCTTGCCGGCGGTATCGAAGACCGTGAGCTTCATTTCGACACCTTCTTTGCCGTGCGGATGCGGACGACCCCGCCGGCCGGGCCGGGAACGGAGCCGCCAACGAAGATCACGCCGCGCTCATCGTTGCGGGCGATGACTTCGAGGTTACGGACGGTGGTCTGAACGGCGCCCATATGGCCGGCCATGCGCGTGCCCTTGTAAACGCGGCCCGGTGTCGTGCCGGAGCCGATCGATCCGGGCGCCCGGTGGCGGTCGCTCTGGCCGTGCGTCTTGGGGCCGCCGCTGAAGTTGTGACGGCGGACGCCGCCCTGGAAGCCGCGCCCCTTCGACGTGGCCGTCACGTCGACGAGCTGGCCGGCTTCGAAGAGCTCGACGCCGAGGCGATCACCGAGCGTGTAGGCGTCACCGGCCGCGGCTTCGAACTCGGCGAGGTGGCGAAGCTTGAGATTGCCGGCGGCGCGAAGGTGGCCGGCCTCGGGCTTGTTGAGCTTTGGGTCGTCCTGGAAGCCGACCTGGATGGCGCTGTAGCCGTTGCGGTCGTCCGTCCGAATGTCCGTCACGAAGCAGGGGCCAACTTCGACGGCGGTTGCGCCGCGAAGCCGTCCCTTTTCGTCGAACACCTGCACGGTGCCGAGCTTTCGGCCGAGGAGTCCTTCAATCGTCATGGCGTTACAGCTTGATCTCGATGTCGACGCCGCTGGGCAGTTGCAGCCGCATGAGCGTGTCCACGGTCTTGGAGGTCGGTTCCATGATGTCGATGAGCCGCTTGTGCGTGCGGATCTCGAACTGTTCACGGGCGTCCTTGTGGATATGGGGGCCCTTGAGGACGGTGAACTTTTCGATCGACGTCGGGAGCGGCACGGGGCCGGCCACGGCGGCGCCCGTGCGCTCAGCGGCCTCGACGATCTGCCGGGCCGACTGATCGAGCAGCCGGTGGTCGTATGCCTTCAACTTGATGCGTATCTGTTGGCGAGCCATATGCCGTTCCCTCTGGGTGTTGAGACGAGTTAGGCCGTGATCTTGGTGACGACGCCGGCGCCAACGGTGCGGCCGCCTTCGCGGATGGCGAAGCGGAGGCCTTCCTCGATGGCGACGGGTTGGATGAGCTCGACGTCAATGGTGATGTTGTCGCCCGGCATCACCATCTCGGTGCCGGCGGGAAGGGTGATGGACCCGGTCACGTCCGTCGTGCGCACGTAGAACTGCGGCCGGTAGCCGTTGAAGAACGGGGTGTGCCGCCCGCCCTCTTCCTTCGACAACACGTAGACCTGCGCCTGGAACTTCGTGTGCGGCTTGATCGACCCCGGCTTGGCCAGCACCTGGCCGCGCTGCACGTCGTCACGCTCGATGCCCCGCAAGAGGCAGCCGACGTTGTCCCCCGCCTGGCCTTCGTCCAGCAGCTTCTTGAACATCTCGACACCCGTCACCGTCGTCTTGCGCGTCTCGATGATCCCGACGATCTCGACTTCCTCGCCCGTCTTGACCACGCCCCGCTCGATCCGGCCCGTCACCACCGTGCCCCGCCCCTTGATCCCGAAGACGTCCTCGACCGGCATCAGGAACGGCTTGTCCAGGGCCCGCACCGGCGTCGGAATGTAGTCGTCCACCGCCTGCATCAGCTCGATGATGCACTTGTACTCCGGCGCGTTCGGGTCCGTCGAGGTCGACTCCAGGGCCTTCAGCCCCGACCCCCGGATGATCGGGATCTCGTCGCCGGGAAACTCCTGGCTCGACAAGAGCTCGCGCAGCTCCAGCTCCACCAGCTCCAGGAGCTCCTCGTCCTCCATCATGTCCACCTTGTTCAGGAAGACGACCAGCGCCGGCACTTCCACCTGCCGCGCCAACAGGACGTGCTCGCGCGTCTGCGGCATCGGCCCGTCCGGCGCGGCCACCACGAGGATGGCCCCGTCCATCTGGGCCGCACCCGTAATCATGTTCTTGATGTAGTCGGCATGGCCCGGGCAGTCGACGTGCGCGTAGTGGCGCTTGTCCGTCTCGTACTCCACGTGGGCGATGGCGATCGTGATGCCGCGCGCCCGCTCTTCCGGCGCGTTGTCGATCGAGTCGAACGCCCGGAACTGCGACCCGCCCTTCAGCGCCAGCACCTTCGTGATCGCCGCCGTCAGCGTCGTCTTGCCGTGGTCCACGTGCCCAATCGTCCCGACGTTCACGTGCGGCTTCGTCCGCTCAAATTTCGCCTTCGCCATGGTCTGCCCTCCGGCTGTGCTGAGAGGTAGTTGCGGCCCGTTTCGCCGCCGTGGTGCTGGAGCCCTCATCCAGATTCGAACTGGAGACCTCGTTCTTACCAAGAACGCGCTCTACCGACTGAGCTATGAGGGCCCGGTTGTGCGCCCGCGCCGGCGGGTGCGTCTTATTCTTTCACGGCCCGCGTTTCGCGCGCGGTCCGGGTCAGCTTGATCCTGGTGGAGAGAGGAGGATTCGAACCTCCGAAGCGCTGAGCGCGGCAGATTTACAGTCTGCTGCCATTAACCACTCGGCCATCTCTCCACGGTCTGATTGCCGCTCCGCGATCGTTCCTGTGCTTGGAGCCCGAGAGGGGACTCGAACCCCTAACCTCCCGATTACAAATCGGCTGCGCTGCCAATTGCGCCACCCGGGCTCGGGTCGAACTCTTCAGACGGGTGATTCCCACACAAAAACGATCCGCCGCAGCGGATCAAGTACCAAGTATGCGGCGAACCTCTACCTGTGGCAAGGAAGCGCGCGAACCATCGCGCGGATGATGAGCATCCCAAATTGTACTCGAAAACTGCGAAACGCGGCCCAACAACGGGCCGCGTTTCGGATGTTGCTATGCCGCCGCCGTCAGCAGCACGTGCCGCTTCCCGCGTTGCTCGCGCCCGCCGGCTTCACGGCCACCACCGCCGCCGACGCGATGCCCGATCCGCCAGGGTACGCGGACGCTTGCGAGGTCACGTCCTCGAAGCCGGCCGCCCGGATCTTCCCCAGATACTCCGACTCCAGCAGCGCCCCCGCGATGCAGCCCGCCCACTTTTCCATGTCGCCCTTCACGCTTTCTGGCACGGGTTTCGTCCAGACGATGTCTGAAACCTGCAGCCGCCCGCCCGGCTTGAGTACGCGGAACGCTTCCGCGAACACCGCGTCCTTGTCCGGCGAAAGGTTGATCACGCAGTTCGAGATGATCACATCAACGCTCGCCGTCTCAACCGGCAGCTCCTCGATCTGGCCCATGCGGAATTCGACGTTCGCCGCGCCGACCTTCTTCTTGTTGCGTTTGGCGAGCTCGATCATCTCCGGCGTCATGTCCACGCCGATCACTTTC
>JAKALX010000137.1 GCA_021823905.1 Chloroflexota bacterium
TGCTCCGGGGTAGACAATGTCGCCACGGGGAAGCTGAAGGAGTGGCTCACGTGCGGAGACTGCTTCTCGTCGCGGCGGTCGCGCTGGCGGTGCTGGCGGCGGCGTGCTCGGGCGGATCGCCGATGTCGGGCACGGCGAGCGCGACGATGACGATCACAGGCGACGCAACTGCCAGCACTTCGCACCCGCCATCCGCAACGACCAGCCCGACTCCCTCGTCAGATGATTCGACCACCGCGGCGCTTGTCGCTGGCGTCCGGGTAGTGGCCCTGGTACCGGCGGACCCAGTTGCCCTTCCGCAAGACGTGGCCATCTACGCGCTCGACGGCACCTGGGAAGGACCGAGCCCTGCCCTGCGTCGCTATTACCGCGACAGCACCGGCGCCGTCCGGACCGACGACCTCGTTGTCACCGAGTTCTCAGCGGCTGGCACCGGGCCGATTCGCGGGCTGGTGGGAGTGGCCGTCGGTCCCGCTGGCCAGGTCGGCGCAGCACTGTGCCACGGCAGCTGCTATGGAGAACCCGAGCAGGTCACGTTCCAGCGATCAAGCGATGGCGGCATCACGTGGCGGGAGGTCGGAACGATCCAGATGGGTGGCTGGGGCAGCCTGGTTGCCATCAGCGGCGGCTCACTGCTCGTCCGGGGAGCCGACCCCTCGGATCCGTGGGCTGTGAGCGCGTTTCCGCCTGCATCGGGCTCCAACGTGGTGGGCTTTCCACCCCAGGTTCCGGCCAGCAGCGAGATTCTCGTGGGGTACGCGGGGACGACCACCGTCATTGCGGCAAAGGGCGAGGATGGTCGAACGCTGTGGAATCTTGAATCGGGTCAGCTCATCGCGACGGTTCCGCTGCCAGCATCCGCCGATCAGGTGGTCCGCTGGGGATTCGCCTCGAGAGCCGGGAAGCTCGAAATCGAGGTCGCCTGGAGCATGCCGGGACTCTCCGGTGACCAACGGGAGGGATACCTGGGATTCCTGGACCTGTCCTCCAGCAAGTTCCGAGCGGTCTACGAGTGGCGCCTCCGCGATGGCCTTGGAGCCTTCTGGATAGCTGGCTGGTTGTCGGACACGGTGGCCATCGGCCGGGCGGAGTTCGATCCCACTCGCTATCAGCAACCCGGTCCGATCAGCAATGGAGTTCCGGCAGTGTTCGACTTCTCACGCGGAACGGTCGCACCGATCGCGAGCTTCGTCCCCACGCTTGCCGGCAAAGCCGGGGGGCCCGTGCCGGTTGGAATCCTTCTTGGCCCCTTCACGCGCGTGAAGACCGGCGCCGACTGCCTCAACGTCCGCGAGAAGCCGGCGAAGGCGTCGCTCTCGCTCGGCTGCTACAAGGATGGCGTGCTTCTCCGCGTGCGACCGCAGCCGGAGCAGACCGCTGACGGCGTCACCTGGGTCGCGGTCGAAACCCCCGACGGGCGGGCTGGCTGGGCGAGCGGGGAGTTCCTGGAGCGTTGACCGAGACCGACGCATCGCCCCACCCCGCGAACAACACCTCAGGGTTCGCCTATGGGTACCTCCACCTCGACGGCCACCGTGCGCAGCGCCCGGGAACCGACCCTGGTGTAGGCGGCGGCGCTCACAACGGTCACACCGCAGACGATCGCCCCCATCAGCCCCAGCGCCCAGCGCTCGCTCGTGGCGTCGGCAAGGAGGCCATAGGGGAGCCCGGCGAGCCCGTTCAGGCCCCACGCCAGCATCGTCAACGACATCACCCGGCCGAAGAAGGCGGGGTCGGACTCCTGCATCACGAGCGCGTTGTTGAGAAGCTGGAACACACTCGACCCGGCGCCGACAAGCAGCATCGCGCCCAGGGCATGCGTCAGGTTCCCCGCAACCGCGGTCAGCATGAGCGAAACGCCCAACAGCAGCCCCCCGAGCTGCATGATCCACCAGGCGTGCTTCGAGCCCGAGATCCCGGCAACCGCCAGGGTGGCGACGAGCCCGGAGATCGCGCCGACGCCGAGCAACAGCCCCATGTCGTCCGGGCTGCGCCCGAGCTCGTTTTCGAGAAAGCCCGGCAGGATGACCTGGTAGGAGAAGCCGCCAACCACGATGCCGATGAACGAAAGCGACAACAGGAGAAGCCGCGGGCGCTCCCTGATGTGGCCAACGCCCAGCATCAGGTCGCCCATGATGCTCGGGCCAGCGCCCTTCTCCCGGCTCCGCGTCGGTGGCAGTTGCGCGAGCGTCCCAACCACGATGGCGAAGAGGCCCCCCATGAACAGGTACGTCCCGCCGGCCCCCGCGAACGGCAACGCGATGAGCCCGGCCGCGATGAAGGGTCCGCCGATACGGGTCACGGTCATCCCGAGCTGCTGCAGCGCGATGGCGTTTGGGATCTCCGCCGGCCCGGCGATCTCGCCGATCCACGCCTGCCGCGCCGGCGCTATGAAGGAGAACACTGTCCCGAGGACGAACGTGGAAGCCGCCAGCAGGAGGATCGTTATCTGGCCGGTCACGATGAGGACGCCGACCGCGAGGAAGTTGACCCCGATCAGCGACTGGCCGATGAGCAGCAGCTTGCGCTTCGAAACCCGGTCGGCGACGACGCCACCGAAGGGTGCGACGACGATGGTCGCGACCCCCATGCCGAGCGCGACGAAGCCCACCGCCCCGTTCCTGCCGGTGAGATCGAAGGCGACCACCGACTGGACGATGGCGGACATCATGAAAGCAAGGAACGCGACCGTCGTACCGGCCCAGAGGATGCGGTAGTTGGGGTTTCGCAGCGCGAGGAAGGTGTTGGTGGCCCAGGCGGAAAGCATCCGCTGTAGCCTACGGGTTGTGGCGTGAAGAGGGCCACCGCTGGCATGGGTAGGGTGGGGGTCATTGTTTTGCGTCGGGCGGGCGGCGGAATCCGAGCGTGACGCTCGCGCAACCGGTCAGCTTCGATTCATAGGCCCGAGTGTCAACGAGGGCTCCGGCCACAAGTGGAATCATCGTCATCAGCGCCGAGAACCCCCATGAACGTCGTGGCTGACGCGGGGCATCAACTCATTCGGCAGCGGAGCCCTCGTTGACACTCGGGCCTACGATTCCCTGCCGCGGTAGGCGGCGAATGGGCTGAGGACGCGCAAAACTCTGACGGCTACCCGCATGGGTATTCCGGCGGTGGTCGAGCGCGAATCACATTGTGCTATGTTGTCCATCGGGTAGGGCGAGCGCACCGAGACAGGATTAGGCTGCACTCATGCGACGAGCGAACGGCGGCGGCGCGGTCACGCAGCGGGAGATCGACCTGACGGATCGCCAGCGCCAGGTCCTGCGCCTCATCGCGGCCGGCAAGACGAACGCCGAGATCGGCGAGGCGCTCGGCATCAGCCTCGACGGGGCGAAGTGGCACGTCAGCGAGATCCTCGCGAAGCTCGGCGTCGATTCCCGCGAGGAGGCGGCGGCGTGGTGGCGGGCGCGGGAGGGGTGGCGTCCGAGGATCGGGCGGGCTCTGCGGGCGCTGCTGCCCGGCGCAGCGTGGGCGAAAGCAGGAGCGGGACTACTTGGTCTCGCCGGTATCGCCGCGGCGCTCATTGCTGTGGCCACGCTACGCGATTCAGGCGGCAGCACGAACGACGCCTCGGCCTCCTCTCCTACCGCTTCGGTCACTCCGACGAGTGCCGCTGCCGCCGCGTGCGCCGCGGGGTCGGTAACGCTCACCGTTTCCGCTTACGTCGGCGGCAACGCGAGCAGTGCAGTGCTGCACGCGTCCGCTTCTGCGCCCTGCTTCCTCGATGCGCGCGTGACCGCCCGCGTCATCGATCCCTCCGGCAGCCCGCTGCCCGTCCTCCGGAACGGCCTGGTGCTTTCGCTTCGCTCCCACTTGCCGACGCCGGAGGATGTCGGCGGCGTCTACCTGAGCAACTGGTGCGGCGACCAGCCTCCCGCCCACTTTGAATTCACGTTCGGAAGCCAGGTGCTTACGACGCCCGCCGCGGGTGATCCCGGCTGTCAGGCAGGCCTCGGGCAACCTGCCCTCAGCGCGTACGCCAGCCCCGTCTTTGAATACCCGCCGCGCCCTTCGCCTCCAGCCGGACTTACCGCCATCGCCGGTCTCCCCAACGAGCTCCGGGTGCATGTTTACCCGGACGCGCCTGGGGGCGATGGCAGCTGTGCCAGCCTTGTGAACTGGATGATCCCGGCGACCGCGGCCCCGGAGGCGGGCACTGTCGTGTCCTGCTATGTGACCGATCGGCTGTTCCGCTACCGGTTCTCCGCGGCTCCCGACGGCTCGGCATACCTGGACCGCGTGTCATTGCTGCTGCCCTTGGCGCTGTCCCTCCCGCAACCGACGGCCGGCTGGGACTGCGACGACTTGCGTGACTGGGTCATTCTGGCCTCCGCGTCACCGGCTGGGAACGCCTGGGTCGGCGTCTGCGACGTCCAGCCGCTATCGCGCGGCGCCGCGTCTCGCGGCCCGGTTCAGGTGTGGGCGCTGCTCGTGGAAGGGTCACCAACATCCTTCCCGACCGGCACCCCCTGCTGGCAGTTGAGCATCTACCTGGGCAGCGTGCCGGAGGCGAAGACAGTGGATGTCCAATGCGAGCTCGAGTGACGACGGGCCGATCCGAGGAGCGAAACGACACACGATGACAACCCCGCACCAGTCACTGCCGAAGTCCTACCTCGACCTGACCGACCGCCAGCGTCAGGTCCTGCGCCTCATCGCGGCCGGCAAGACGAACGCCGAGATCGGCGAGGCGCTCGGCATCTCGCTCGACGGCGCGAAGTGGCACGTCAGCGAGATCCTGGCGAAGCTCGGCGTCGATTCCCGTGAAGAGGCGGCGGCGTGGTGGCGGGCGCGGGAAGGGTTGGGCGCGAGGCTGGGGCGGGCGCTGCGGGCGCTGCTGCCCGGCGCGGGCTGGCTGAAGGTTGGGGGCGCGGCGGCGGCCGTGGCCGCTGTCTCCGCGGCGGTAGTAGTTGTCGTAGCGCCACGGGAGCCGGGCAGGACGGCGACCGAGGTGATCCCGAACTCTGCGGAAGCGGCATCGACTCCGGCGGTTGGGGGAGGGCAGCCCGTGGACTGCGCGGCCAATCGGCTGGCGTGCGACAAGGCTCTCGAGCTCGCTACTGCCGTCGCCATGTCCGACTGGGACACCGTCTTTCGCAACGTCCAGGCGACCCCCGCGGCCTGCCCGGACCCCAACGCGACTCCGCTCGCCTATCGGCCGTACCCGCTCTGCGACGGCGCCTCGCCCGGCGAACTCCGCCACGGGTTCCCGGTCACGCGCCACGGGTCTGGCGTCGGCACAAGCGTGATGAATGCCCAGGACTTTCGCGCCGAGGTCATCCGCGACGTCGGCGACCCACGAACGGCGCGCTTGCGGAGCATCGGTTGTCCTGCGGCCGGCCCTTGCGAGCAGTTCGTCATCGCGTTCGAGGTGAGCGCGCAGCCCGGCGTGGTCTACTTCGTCTACGACTCCCGCAGGGTTCCCGACATGGGCATCAGCGCCCGGCTCGCGGGCTTCGGCGTGGGCGGGACCGACCTCCTCGCCGAGCGAACGCCGTTCACGGCCATTGGGCAGACGGTGTTCTCGACCTACACAGCTACCGCGAGTCCGACCGCCACGGCCTCGGCGACTCCGCCGGCTATCCCTGCCAGCGGCGCCTATCCGCCTGGCACCTCGACTGGCATCCCGGCGCTCGAAGCAATCATCACGACGCTGACCTCCGGAGACCTCGCAGCAGTCAAGGGAATTCTGGTCGAGACCCCGAGCCCGTGCGTCGTCAACCCCCAGACCATCGCCAATCCTCCTCGATGCCCGGACGGAGTGGCAGCCGGGACGCTACTACCGGTGTTCAGGGCGATGGCCATGGAGTCGCTGTGGCCGGACTACCTTGAGGAGGTGCTCGCCAACTTCGTCCCGAAGACGCGTTCGCTGTATGCCGTGCACCGGAGCGGCCAGGGGCCCTTCCCGTGGATCCCAGCGAGCGAGTATGCGGTGTTCGTGGGAGATGCGGATCGAACGCTGGGTGCGGCCTACTTCGTCAGCGGCAACGGGGTCGTTGGAGCCGTCTTCCTCCCGTGGGATTCACTACAACAGGTGCTCGCCGGATTGCTGGCGCAGGAGGCGCTGCTACCACTGCGGCTCTCGATGCTGTCCCCGACCCCGAGCCCAGTCCCCCTGCCGTCCGCTGCGCTGATCCCAACGCCAACTCCTGCCGCGCTGACGCCAGTGGTGCCCTCGGGCACGGCCGCAATCTGGTACCCGTCCGACACCCTCTTCGTCATGACCGACGTCTTCGACCTCCAGCGCATCCCGCAGGTCGACACGACGACCTGGCAGACCGTGACCACGGCTGGCAACGTGCTCAGCGTCCGCTACCCACTTGGCTGGACGGCCAGCTCGAGCACGCTCGGCAGCACCAGCGCCGTGCAGATCGGCAAACCGCTGCAGCCCGGGCAGATCGTCGCCGCGTGCCGGACTGTTCCTGGCCACGTCCACGCCGACCTCAACGCCGACCCTGCGCCCGTGGATGCCAGCGCCGGGGACGCAACGATCGTGCGCGACGTGCTTGTCCGCGTCATGACCAACGGGCTGGCCGTGAGGGTTATCCAGGCCTCGAACATCTGCCACACCGACCAGGGAGCTCTCGTGCTTTCGGCGCAGCCACCATTCCCGGGCAAGCTCTTTCTGAACGGCGCCGTCTCCGTGCACTTCCCGGCGACCGCCGAGGACATCGCAACCGCGTTCGCCATCATCGGCTCGGTCGCCATCAAGTAGTTCCCATTCCCCAAGTCGTCCGAACTGCCCCAGCACATGAGCGTAGGGACAGACCGGACTTACGGCCGTCTCTGCGTCCCGGGCGTCTGGATGTCGGTCCAGTGCGCGCCGCCGTCCGTCGTGCGTTTGATGAGGCCTCGTACCGTCGCGTAGCCGACCTGCGAATCCGCGAAGACGATCACCGGGGCGATCGGCGCGGCGAACTGGAGCTGCCCGGGCGCCGCCTGCCAGGTAGCACCGGCGTCGGCGGTGTAGGCCGAGCTAACGTCTTCGGCGCTGACCCACCAATGCGTGGCATCGAGGAAGGCGATGCTGCCGACGTCGTGAGCGTTCGGGACTGTGGCGGCGTAGGTCCAGGTAGTTCCGCCATCGGTCGAACGGTAGACGTACATATGCTGGAAGCCGAGCGCCCCGACGACGAGCACGCCGTCTCGCTGCTGGACGGCTGCCGGTCGGAGGCTGAAGCCACCGGGCGAGGTCTGCTGGCCGGGTGGGTCGGGCAGCTGCAACGAAGGGGACCAGGAGTTGCCGCCGTCGGACGTCCGGTAAATGACGGGCGGGCTGTTTGGATCCCAGGCTGAGAGGAAGCCGTGGCTCGCGTCGATGAACGAGAGGTCTTCCTTGCACTGCCGGGATCCAACGCCCGACGGTTCCTCTCCCTGTGGCCCGGCCATCTTGGACAGTTTCTCCCAGTTCGCACCGGCGTCGGCGGTCCGCCACAGTAAGACCCCCTCCGCCTGGCACTGTGTGGCGGGAGAGGCAGCCGTCATGAGCCAGCCATGTTGGTCGTCGATGAAGCTCAGCTCGCCACCGCCGAAGTCGCTCGGAACCGGCCGCTGCATCCACGTCTCGCCGCGGTCCGTCGACCGGAATAGGTTGACCCCGGCCACGAGCGCCCATACGACATCGTGGGACGGCGCGCTGAGTTGCGCGTTCGACGGCAACGGAATCGGCGTCGGGGAAACCGTGGCGGAGGCTGATGCGCTCGGGGACGGCGATGGCGAAGGTGCGGGCTGCGACGGGGAAGCTGTTGCCGATGGCGACGGCGTGACGGCCAAAGGCGTGACCGTGGCCGGCTCCGATTTCGAGCTGCAAGCGGACAGCAGCAGCGCGAACAGTACGGCCAGCGTTAGTGGATACTTCATCGGACGATTCACCGCCAACGTACCATGCGCGCCGTTGCCGGGCGGGAGCGAAACCTCACGATTAGCGATGGCCATGATGTCTAGTCATGTCCCTCATCGGGTGGGGCGCACGATGCATGGCCGGGTTAGGCTGCAGCCATGCGAGGCGCGAACGGCGGCGGCGCGGCCAAGGCTCGAGTACAACTCGCTCCCCTGAGGTCATCGAGTAACTGGCGGGCGCCCCTTGCGCCTTCGCCCCGGCAATCGGCAATCGCCAATCGCCAATCGCCAATTCACACCTGGCTGTAGCCCGAGCCCTTGCGGTCGATCCCCGTGCCCTTGCCGTTCGTGATCCAGCCGAACTCCTGGAGGATCTCCTGGCTGTAGGTCACGCGGCCGGCGATTTTTTCCTTCGGCTCAGTGGCCAGCAGCAGCGCTGCCTTCGCCATCAATTCCGGAGGCTCGCCGCGCGGGTCGTCCATGCCCGTCACCAGGTGGTGGTAGACCGTGCCCGGCGTCGGCACCACCTGTGAGGGCGAAACGCAGGTGACGCTCACGCCGTCGGCGTAGACCTCGCTGGCAAGGCCCTGGGTGAAGCGCTCGAGGGCCGCTTTCTCGGCGCCGTAGAGCGTGCCGCCGCCTCGAGCCGTCGCGTCGGTGTAGGGGCCCCGGCCCGGGCCGATGGCGGCGCCGCTGGAGATGTTGACGATCGAGCCGGCGCCCTTCGCGATCATGTCGGGCAGGACGAGCTGGCTGAAGTAGAACGGCGCATGGAAGTTCACGCCGATCGAGCGGTGCCATTTGCTCACCGGGTAGTCCGTGATCGGGATGAAGTAGGTGAGGGCGGCGTTATTCACGAGCACGTCGACCGTGCCGAGCGCCGCGTGCACCTCGACGACGACGCGCATGCACTCCTCGTGCAGGGAAATGTCGGCCGCGATCGCGATCGCCTTGCCGCCGGCCTTGTTGATGCCCGCGACCGTGTGGTCGAGCGAGCCTTCGAGCGGGTGGTCGCCCTCGTGCAGCGTGCGCGCCACGCAGGCGACCCGTCCA
>JAKALX010000138.1 GCA_021823905.1 Chloroflexota bacterium
ACAGGTTGGAATGGACAGAGAGGTTGGGCGTGCCGTAAAGCGCGCAGAAGTCCGCCTGGGGATGTCCGAAGGAGGAGTCTTCGGAGAACCAGAGCAATTTGTGGGCTTCGCCGCCATCGCGAAGCGTCTTCATTTTCCCGGCGATCTCCGAGATCGCCTGGTCCCAGGAGATCTCCTGCCACTTCGGGTCGGCGCCCTCGGACTTATCCGGGTTCGTCCGCTTCAGTGGCGCTTTCACGCGATCCGGGTCATAGAGGGCCATGATCCCAGCGTTGCCCTTGGGGCAAATCATCGAGCCTTCTCTGGAGCCCTTCTCAACCGTGTAGCCATCAAACCAGTCGGCCGAGACGTTGGTGTAGTTGGCGGGGTTCCAGTTGTTGGGCTCAATCTTCTCAACGACGCCGTTGACGACGTGCACATTGATGCCACAACAACCGCCGCACATCATGCAGAGACTCGGAATCCATTGGCCGGCCTGGCGCCCCCACTTGTCTCGACCCGCCGCGCTGGCCTTGATCGTGTGCTCGCCAGAGCGTGTGCCCACACCGGACACCGCGGCCGCCGCGGCCACACCGACTGCGGCGCCACCCCCCAGCTTGAACAGCCTCCTGCGGCCGACCTTCTTTTCGTCAAGCGTTGACATTGGAGACCTCCTCGGAAGAGCTGTCGTGGTGCTTCGGCAGGAACCACTCGCCAATGCCGAACAGCACCAGGCCTATACCCACGATGCCGGCGCTGAAGAGCCACTCCATGGCGCTCGGAACGTAATCCGTGGTGACGCGATCCGAGTTGAACGCGGCGCTGATGCCCTTCACCTGCTCCGAGGCGAGGCCCGGAATGACGATGTTCAGTCGGACGGCCAGGAACCCAACGGCGATGAGGGCTGAGGCAACGGCGACCATGCGTGCGTCTTTCCGCGACGGCAGAGCAAGCAGCGCAAGCGGAATGAGTGTCCCCACGCCGATCTGCCAGAACCAGAAGACGCCCCAGTACGGCCCGCTGTAAATCAGCTTGAGATTTTCGATCTTGTCGGGCTCGTTGCCGTAGAACCCGACCAGAGCCTCCGAAACCTGAAAGAGGACGTCCAGGAGCAGGAGCCCCAGGACCAGCGTTCCGAGGGCGAGGACCGTCTCTCGGTGTTTCCTGAGCCCATCCTGAAAGACCGCGCTCGCGACGACCAGGAGGGCGCCGCCACTGGCCAGCGCCGAAACCAGGAACAAGATCGGGAACAACCCGCCGTGCCAGCCGGGCCGCGACGAGATGGCGCCAAACAGTGATCCGACGCCTCCGTGGAACATGATGGCAAGCGGCACCCCGATGGTGGCGAGGATGCGGACGATCTGGCGGTCGCTGGCGTCGGTCGCTTCCGACTCGTCCTTGCTGCCGAAAACGAGAATGCGGTAGAGCGTTGCGCGAGCGCCTTGCGCCTTCGCCCCGACGACCAGGTCGTGGCGGAGAACGAACCACAGCTCCAAGACGACAAGGATGAAGTAGGCGGTGTAGAGCCAGATCATCCAGGCCATCGGCGAGGTGAAGTTCGGGTAGACCAGCACGTGCCAGGCGCGGAACGTGTGCCCGAGGTCCGCGGAGATGGAGAGCAGCGCCATCAGGAGAGTGACCACCGCCGTGAAGAGCGCCAGGCGGCCGATGGACTCAAACCGTTTGATCTGGAACACGTAGACCAGCGACGAGACGAGGAACGCCCCCGCGCTCAGCCCGATGAAATAGATGTAAACCGCAACCCAGAGCCCCCAGGGCACCAGGCTCGTGTAGTTTGTGTGCTGGTCTGAGTTGGCCCAGCGGTCGTACCAGGCCCAGGCTCCGGCCAAGATCAGGATGATCCCGGCGGTCCAGAAGGCCGTCTTCAACACTTTCTCTGACATGCCGGTCTCCTTGCTCACAGCAGGTAGTACACGTTCGGCTCGGTCCCGAGCTCTTCCTTCAAACGAACCGGTTGGCGTGCCGCCAGCAGCAAAGACACCTCGCTCTGCGGGTCGTTGAAGTCGCCAAAGTGAATCGCCTTGCCGGTGCACGTCTTGGCGCAGGCTGGCCAGCGGCCGGCGGCCTTGTCGTACTTGCCTTCGCTGTCCTGGAGGTGCAGGCAGAAGGTGCACTTGCGGACATTGCCAATGGGCGACTGTCCGTCTTCACGCGTGCGGAATTGGCCGTACTCCGGCGATGGAATGCCGGCGTAGGCCGTCTTGTCCGACGTCGCGGGGTAGTTCTCGCCGAAGTCGAAGTAGCGCGCCTGGTACGGGCACGCGACGATGCAATAGCGGCAACCAATGCAGCGGTCGTAGTCGATGACGACGATGCCGTCCTGCTTGCGCTTGTAGGTGGCGCCGACGGGGCAGACCTTCGTGCAGGCGGGTTCCTGGCAGTGGAAGCACGGCTTGGTCAGGAACAGCGGCCGGTCTCCGGGCCGTTCGCCGAAGCCGTTCTCGACGACGACCGTGTACGAGACCCCGGGTGGAGTCTTGTTCTCGGCCTTGCAGGCAACCATGCAAGACTTGCAGCCGACGCATCGCTTGGTGTCGACGACCATGCCGTAGCGGTACTTCTGCGAGGTGGCTCCAGCGGCGGCTGCGCGGGCGATGGGAGCAAGGCTCGATCCACAGGCCAGCGCCACGGCGAGGGATGCCGCACCCAGTTTCACGAGCCGGTCGAGCATCTCGCGCCGATCGACAGCTCTTGGAGTCTGAACGATCGTTTCGTCTGCATTGTCGAGGTCGGGTGTCATCGTCACTCTCCCCACCTCGAACCCGGCGCCAGGCTGGCGGGAACGGTCAATCCCATTTTCGACACTCCCTCGGACGTGGCGATGTGTCGTGGTCGCGCCGCGTCCGCGCACAGCGTGCGTTGGGCATGCCATCCCGGCAGCGGCCATTGGGAGCGTTGGGCGTCAGGAATTCCCGTGATTCTTCGGGGAGGTGCCGTCGCGAAAACCACGAGCTCCGCGGGAGCGGCATCCCGGAAAACCCCGAGGCCGCCGGGTCTACTGGCCGTGATCTTCGAGCAGGCCCTTGCTCAGCGCGTAGCGGACGAGTTGTGCGCGGCCCCGCAGGCGCAGCTTCTCCATGAGATGGGCACGATGCGTTTCCACGGTGCTCTGGCTTATCCCAAGCTGATCCGCGATCTGCTGGCCGGTGTAGCCGAGAGCGACAAGGCGGAGCACTTCGGTTTCGCGCGGCGACAGCTCGGCGCTGCCTTCGTGCGCGGGCTGGTCGCGCTGCCTGGCCTGCTCGAGATAGAGATTGAGCAGGTGCCGGGTCAACGACGGGTAGATGAACGACTCGCCGCGCTGGACCGCCCGGATCGCTGCGACAAGCTCCGCGTCGGCCGCCTGCTTGAGCACGTACCCGGCCACGCCGATCTGCAGGAACTGGTGGAGATAGGCCTCGTCGTCGTACATCGTGAGCACGACGATCCGGACTTGCGGCGCTTCGTCCCGGATGATGCGGGCTGCGTCGAGGCCGTTGATGCCTGGCATACCGATATCCAGGAGGAGGACCTCTGGCTGAAGCTCGCGGGTCTTCGCCACGGCCTCCTCGCCGGTGGCCGCTTCCCCCACCAGCTCAAAGTCCGGCTGCGCCTGAAGGATCGCTTTCAGCCCGGACCGCACGACCGTGTGGTCGTCAGCTATCAGAATTCGCATTGCGTTCGTCACCAGTCATTCCCACGGGAACCTCTACGAAAACGGCGGTACCCGCACCGGGGCGCGACTCGACGGTCAGCGTACCGCCGACCAGCGCGGCGCGCTCTTCCATGCCGAGGAGGCCGAGCTTGGCGCCAGGCGAGCCGGCCTCGACACGCTTTGTGTCGAACCCGCCGCCGTCGTCTTCGACCACCAGGATCGCGTGGCCGTCCCGCCGCTCGAGCAAGACGTTGACGCTGTGCGCGCCGGCATGGCGCGAGACGTTGGTAAGGGCCTCCTGAGCGATCCGGTAGAGAACGATCTCGACCCCGGGGCGCAGACGGACTCCGTCCATCGAGGCCGCCTGGAAGTCCGTCTCCAGGTGATGCCTGGGCCCGTAGTCGGCGACGTAACGGCCGAGCGCGGCGACCAACCCAAGGTCGTCGAGCGTGCTCGGGCGAAGGTCGCGAGCCATGCCACGCATGAGATCGAGAGCCTCGGTCGTCACGGCGCGCAGTTCGGCGGCCTGGATCTTTGTCTCGGCTCCCGCGCCAGATTGCTCGATGCGGGTGAGACCCATGAGCAGCGAGGTAAGTGCCTGGCCGGCCTCGTCGTGCAGCTCTCGGGAGATCCGCTTTCGCTCCTCCTCCTGGGCGGTCAGGACTCGGGCAAGCAACTGACTTCGCTCGGCCTCCTTCTCCCGAAGCTGGCGGGTCATCGCGTCGAAGGCGAGGGCGACCTGTCCGATTTCGGGATGCCCGTAGAGCTCGTCCTGTACCGGGCTCTCGCCCCGACCGACGGCGCGGGCGGCCTCGGCGAGCCTCGACAACGGCCGCGTGAGGACGGTGGCCAGGAAGTAGCTCACGACGAGGCCCGCCAGGAGGGCGGCTCCGGTCAATCCAACGAGGTTAAACGTGAGCTGGTCGACCTGGCTTTGCACTGGCGCCTTGGTGAGGCCGATCCGGATGACGCCCGCCCGCCCGCTGTCGATTGGGTAGGCCACGTCGCGCACGGTTCCCTCGTCAGTTCGCAGCGTGGCGAGCGAATAGGGACTGCCGGTTGCGACGCTGTTCGCCTGCCGTAGCCCTTCTGGCAGGGTGCTGGCGAACGTGCTCGCGCGCACGCTCCCTCTGGGGTCGAGCACGACGACGTAGCGAACGTCGCTGTTGGCCGCCACCAGCTCGCCAATCCTGCGGTGAAGGCCGAAGATGTCGTTTGTCAGCAGGAACTCGCCGGAGCGGCCCTCCAGGTCTCGGGCGAGCGCGAGCGCGCGTTGGTCGAGCTCGTCGTTCGAGATCCCCGAGAGGGTGAGGCGCGCGTGGATCGTTCCGCCCAGGCCGAGCACGAGAATGAGTGCCGCGATGGCGACCACCATCTTCGAACGGAGGCTCAACGACCCGAGGAACCGGTGCATGCGCTGCCTTCCTACGGGGCGAGTCCCCGATCGCGAAGATAGGAACGCATCGCGCGGACGGAGTCATAGAGGCTGTCGTCGGGAACGATGAACTTGTCTATCTGCAGGCTCTTGAGAAGCGCGAGACCCTCGGGGTCTTGATCCATGTTCAGGAACAAACGCTCCAGGTCGAGCTTGAGTCCGCTGTCGAGACGGGGATTCACGACGACAGGGCTGATGCCGAAGGGTCCCCAGCGGTCGATGATCTTCACCTTGTCGGTGAGATTCGGCTCTGTCGAAGCGAGGTAGTCGAACACCAGGCTGTCTACCGCCGCCGCCGATACGACTCCGTCCGCCACCGCCCGAACCGAGCTGTCGTGCGAGTACGTGAAGATCGTCTGGCTGAAGAATGCCTCAGGGTTGGTTCCTCGCCGGGCCAGTTGGTAGAGCGGAGCAAGCCGGCCGGAATTCGAGAGGGGGTCGCTGAAAGCGAAACTCGCGCCGCGAAGGTCTTCCAGTGAGTTTGCCTTTGAGGTGCGGTTCACGATCAGGAGCGACTGGTAGACCACTTCTCCCCGCACCTGTGGCGCCGCGATCAGTTCCATGCCGAAGTCGGCTTTGCCTTGCAGATACGGGTTCGTGCAGACCAGGGCCACGGTCACGTCCCCGGACTTGAGCATGTCGTTGATTTCCGTGTACGTCTTGCCCTGCACAAGCTCGACGGGCCGCCCGAGCTTCTCCGAGATGTACGTTGTGAGCTGCTGATAGAGAGCGGAGGTTGTCTTCACCGAGAGCATCGGTGCGACAGCCACGCGCAGCGTCGATGCCTCGGGCACGCGGGCCCGCGTGCTCTGCGGTGAGGCTTCAGGCTTGGAGAAGTTGACGTCCAGGGCGCGCCCGCCGCATGCGCCAGCCGCAATGCTCGCGATCACCGCCGCGATGAGCAGCCACGCGACGGACGGCTTCCTGGGCGACGGAGTGAGCGGTGGGCCGGACATGTTCTCTCCCAATCCGAACCGTGCGAAAGGCACGCGAACGCCAACCGCCGTCCGATCGGGCATAGCGTACGTGTGCACCAGGGCCGGCGCGTGGTCCTGTTCGGGGTGGGAATCGGGTCCGTTGGTCCATAGTCGGGCAGACTGAGCGGCCCTCTCCGCCCTGCTCCGAAAGGCTCGCTGAACGCGCTCTCCCAAACTTCGGGGCGCCACCTGGGCACCAACTGTTAATCGCCATTAACAGAAAAAGGCCCCCAAGAGGTGCCCCTCCAGATTCAAAACGCCCTACTTGGCGCTCGGCTCCGGTCGCTTGATGTAGAAGGTCATGCTCTGCATCGCCAGCACCGGGTCGATGTGGCGGATGGTGACGTCGTTCGGGACGTGCGCGTTGATCGGTGCGTAGTTCAGGATTGCCCGAATGCCCGCGCCGACCAGCCGGTTGACCACCGCCTGCGCTTCGGTTGCCGGGACCGCCACGATGCCGATGTCCACCCGGTTCTGTCGCAGAAACGAATCGAGGTCGTCAGAGTGGAAGACCGGCACCGTGCCCAGCTCGCGCCCAACGACTTCGGGATTTGCGTCGAACGCCGCCAGGATCTCGAACCCCTGCGGCCCAAACCCACCGTATTCCGCGATCGCCTGGCCCAGCCGGCCAACGCCCACCAGGCAAACGCGCCACTGGCGGTCAATCCCGAGGATCTCCCGCAGCTTCGAAAGCAGAACCTGGACGTTGTAGCCCCGCCCTTGCTTTCCGAACCGCCCGAAATAGCTGAGATCCTTCCGGATCTGGGCAGGCGTCACGTCGAGCAGCTCGCCCAACGCCTGCGAGCTGATCACCGCCTCCCCTGCCGCCGCGAGCTCGGCCAGCGCACGCGCGTAGACGGGCAGGCGATTGATCACGACTTCGGGAATTTCCAGCGTCATAGACCGCGGGGACCGGTTGTGAAATTCGTAACTTTCGGACTATACGGCCACGCGTTCTATGCGGTCAATGGAGATAGTCGATGCGTGGGATGTCTCAAAACAGCGCGTCATCACTTCGCTGGTGGCCTTGATCGCAGGCGCGCGGCCACCAGCCGGTCGTCTCGCGGGTCCACCGTTCGGGGATCGAGCAGGACTCGCCCGTTGTCGATCCGCGCGACAATCCCCGGCTCACCGGACCGCAGTTCGCGTGCCAGCCAATCCGCGCCGCGCTCATCAACGACCGCAACGCAGGCGGTCGGCACGCCCTCTCCAGGGAGCGAGCCGCCGCCGACCATCGTCCGAGCGTCGATCACCCTGGCGCCGGCGCCGGCTGCGTGCGCCCAGGAGCGGGCGCGGCGGCGAACCGTCGCAAGCGGCATGCCGGCCATTTGCCAGACCGGTATCTCCTCGCATTCGCGCCCCTCGGCGTAACTCATGAGCGTCGTGTTGAGCGCCGCGATCGTCAGCTTGTCGATCCGTAGCGCGCGGGCGAGCGGATGCGCTCGCAGCGTCGCCACGAGGTCGTCACGCCCGACGACGATGCCGCACTGCGGCCCTCCGAGCAGCTTGTCGCCGCTGAACAGCGCCAGGTCGGCGCCGGCCGCCAGCGACTCCCGCACGGTCGGCTCGTGCGTGATGCCGTAGCGCTCGGTGTCCACCAGGCAGCCGCTCCCGAGGTCGTCGAGCAGCAAGCCGCCGTGCGCGTGTGCCACGTCCGCCAGCTCTGAAAGCGACGGCTCGGCCGTGAAACCGACCACGCGGAAGTTCGAGGCATGCACCCGGAGCAGGGCGGCGGTCCGTTCGCTCCAGGCGGAGGCGTAGTCGCTGGCATAGGTGCGGTTCGTGGTTCCAACCTCAACAAGCGTCGCGCCGCTCTGGCGAAGCACGTCCGGGATGCGGAACCCACCGCCGATTTCGACCATCTGCCCGCGCGAGACCAGCACCTCGCGGCCCTGGGCGAACACCTGGAGGACCATGAAGAGCGCCGCCGCGTTGTTGTTCACGACCAGCCCGTCTTCGGCGCCGGTCGTTCGCCTGATGAGCTCGCGGACGTGCTCGTGGCGGCTTCCGCGCGTTCCCTCGGCGAGGTCAAACTCCAGGTTGCTGTAGCCGCGGGCGACCTCGCTCATCGCCGCGATGGCGCGGTCGGAGAGCGGCGCACGGCCCAGGTTCGTCTGGAGGATGACGCCGCTCGCGTTGATCACCCGCCGCAGCGACGGCCGCTCCATCGTGGCGAGCGCTTCCCTGCTGCGAAGGACGATCGCTTCGAGCGCTGGGAGTTCCCCGCTCGCGTCCACGCCTTTGCGCACGTCCGCGAGCACGGCCCGGACCGCCTCGGCCCCGAGCGGATGTTGGCCGTCCCCGTCGAGCGCCCGCAGGACGGCGTCGACCGAAGGGATCATGCGGCGGGCGTCGCTGCTCATCGCATGCAGTCTACCGCGACCAGGCGAGGCCGGTTGCTCCGTGCTGGCGTCGATGATCGGTCACGGTGTTGTCGATTCCATTCGTGATTGGCCGGTTTCGCCTTCAATCTCGGTTGACCGGGCTTTCGGGCGGGTTGACGATGAGCGCACCCAATCCTCGGAGTCCCACACGTGAACCTACGCATCCCAGGGCCGACGCCCGTGCCGGATGAGGTGCTCGCCGCTACCGGCGCACCCATGATGAACCACCGCGGGCCGGAGTTCGCCCAGATCCTCCGGCGCGTTACCGACGGGCTCAACTGGGTGTTCGGCTCCTCTTCCGACGTGCTTTCGATCACCACCTCGGGCACCGGCGGCCTCGAAGCTGCCGTCGTGAACACGCTCAGCCCCGGCGACCGCGTTCTCTCCGTCTCGATCGGCTCCTTCGGCGACCGCATCCGCTCGATCGCGAAGACCTACGGGGCGGAGATCGTTCCGTACACGCT